>NZ_BAAGYM010000025.1:0-68840 GCF_054779315.1 Niabella aquatica | reverse complement strand
CTCGGGTGCCAGTTCCTTCATAGTTCTGCCCATGGCGTTTTCGAGCCTGGTTTGTTTAATGAAAGCAGGATTAGCTTCCAGGAAGCAATAGTCATTCGGTTCATTATCTTCATTGAATATGACATCAATAATGACGAACCCTTCATCAATTGCATTAAATAGCATTAAATATTTTGTCTCATTTTCAGACAATATAACGTTATCCATTTTTGCTGCTCATTTTCTTTCCAGATGAGCAGAAAGATACTGTAAAAATCAGAGAGAGACTGGTTTCAATTAGGTGTAAGTTAGTAACTCGCTGTAAACCAATGAGGTTAAATTAATGAATCGCGTAAAGAAATAGGGTTTTGCACCTTGAAGACGCAAAAACGCGAGTAATGTATTGTTTAAAGAACCAGCTAATGTCAATAAATCGAGAAGGAAAATCGGACTTACACTACTGCGTTAGCAATTGCAGAATGGAGGTGATATTTCCTGAACCCAACCAACTGCTTACCGGCTGGTAATTTTCTATTGCTATGCTAACGCTGTAAATCTAAAATATGCGACTAATGCTGACAGTATAAATACAATAATCAACATTGGGAGCATTTTGTATTGTTGTTTTTTGGTGTGAACGAACATACCTGCTGCCATAATTAAACAAAAGGCTGATGCTGCAATAGGTGTCAAAACCGGAGCAATGCCTGTAAGCCACGGAACTATAATACCAATACAGCCTAACAATTCCAGAGCCCCTAATACCCGGATTGGCATTATAGAATGGTGCGGTTTCAAATGTCCGTCGGCGATGTGGTTTTCTTTGCTGCCTGTAATTTTGCCAATGCCTGGCATAATAAAAAATGCAGAGAGAAGCACTTGTAGTGTCCACAAAATTGTATTCATTTTTGTGCTTTATGAAGTTAAAAATAGGCTATTGAAAGCGTTAATGAATGAGCATATAAAGTTACCTTGAAAAAAATCAAGGTTGCTCTCCAGAAGAGCTTCTGTTTAAACAAAAGTTCTTTTCTTAACTTCTTATTAATCCTTTTTTGGTTGGTCTAACCAAAGATTGACATCTTCCATTTTGTGAACTTATTAGTGGGAATTATGCAAAGATAGTAAAAGGTTATATCGCTATTGGTTCATTGATCCACGTCATCCATTGCTGCATGTGAACTTCCATTTGCTTTTAAAGCGTGAAGGAACAGGTTTTCGTTCACTTATTCAATAAGCCTTTTTAGTCCGTCTATGACCACGCCCCAATTCTCGGCAGAATGTTTTGCTTTTTCTTCATCATAGTTTGATTGCGTAATAATTAGCTCTGTTCCCCCTTCAGTTGGGGTTACTTCATAAGAAACCAATAGATAATTTTCAGCATTATCGTCTAAACCACTCCAGCTGCTCAAATAACCATACGAAAGTTTTTTGTTTGGAAAATACTCTAAAACCACGCCCTTGTCTACGTAGGTGGTTCCTTCATACTCACCGGTCCACAAGATTTTGCTTCCAACAGTCCAATCCGTTTCTTGGTTAGAGCCAAAGAAATATTGCTTTACAATTTCGGGATTAGTTAACGCATCCCATACTTTTTCAATTGGTGCTTTAATAATTGCCTTATACTTTGATTGATGATCTACCTGCATATAGATTTTGTTTTATCTTGTTTTTCTCTGCCTGTTTTAGTGTGGTTAATTACAATGACTGCTAACTTGCAGTTAGCGAAGTATAACCATTTTTAAATATTTATAAGTGTTTGTACACGGCTTACATTTCAGGCTACTTTTATTTTCATATCAGCATTTTAAGCAGCTACGCTAATTTAATCATTTTCAGAATAATAATAGTCCAATCTTTACTTTTTTCTTCTGACTGCAAATTGAGCTGGAACAATTGCACAATACTACAAACCTAAAAGCTAAAGAAAGGGAAACATCATTCCAATATTTAAGCTGGCAATGCTGGTATGGGCAGCAGTAACAAATTCAGCGGGTGTCGAAATTTACTGCTCGGTGGTAGAAAAAAATACTTATTAATTTTCCATGATTTACACTAAATAATGATTTCTTTCCAGTTGATATAAAACAGGCCCGGGTCTTAGACAAGACGGGCCTTTGCTAACCTATGAAAAACACCAAAATGGCGATATTCCCTTTATATATTATTTTATTTTTTCTCGTATATTAACCAGGCCTATTTCAGCCAGCCAATTGCGAAAATCATTGGGATCATCTGGCTTAAAATGGATAATTTGGCCTCCTTTCAACAAAATAGAGAACAGGCCGCTAGCCTCTATATACTTTACTAATTTATCCGAACTAAATTCAAAACCCGGAAAGCTTTTGGTTACAACTATTTTCATCACGGTTATTCTATTAGGTTACTAATCCTTATAAAGGTAGGATAAAATTATCTTTTTCAGCCTAATCCTCCTTCTCACGTCTTTTTGGAGTAGTTATACTATCGGTTGGAACCTTTATGTAGTTTTCTGAAAATATTTTCAAATTTTTTAGTTTCTACCCTTACTTTGATCTGTTGAAATAATTTCAATAGCTGCAATTCGTACCAAATTAATAAATATTCATTAATCGATAATTTTATTAGAATATTTAAATTTTGATTGTAATTTTTACAATTAAATTGAATATTTTCAAAAGCTATATTTGCTGCTCAACAAATATTGCTATATGACACTATCCTCATTCTTACCCCTTGAAAGCCTAAAGGAACTGAACTTTGACGGCAACAATATAAAGTATCAGTTATCACCCGCAGAATTGGTACAAAAGTCCGTCACTAAAAAACAGGGAGCTATAAGCGATACAGGCGCACTGGTCATTCATACCGGTAAATTTACGGGGCGTTCACCAAAAGACAAATTCATTGTGTTTGAAGAAACGATCAAAGACAAAATTGACTGGAATGAATTTAATAACCCGATAGATGCAAAATATTTTGATAGCATACTAAATCAGGCCGTTACCTTCCTAAATGCCAGGGATGAGATATATGTGCGTGACGCGTATGCCTGCGCTGATCCGAAATATAAAATATCAATAAGGATCATCAGCCAACTGGCCTCTACAGACCTATTTGCGTTTAACATGCTATTAAGCCCCGATGCTAACGATAGGAAGGCCATAAACCCTGACTGGCATATTATAGTAGCGCCGGGAATGGAATTAGACCCTTTAAAAAGCGGAACACGGCAGGGGAATGCCACCGTTATCAGCTTTTCAAAAAAGATAATTGTAATTGTAGGTTCTGGCTATACGGGCGAGATCAAAAAAAGTATTTTCACTATTTTAAATTACCTGTTGCCGGTAGATCATGATGTATTGAGTATGCATTGTGCAGCCAACCAGGGGAGCGATGGATCGACTGCCCTGTTTTTTGGTTTGAGCGGAACAGGAAAGACCACATTAAGCACCGATGGTTTAAGGAAGCTGATCGGTGATGATGAGCACGGCTGGAGCGATGAAGGCATTTTTAATTTTGAAGGCGGCTGCTACGCCAAGTGCATTAACCTTAGTAAAGAAAAGGAGCCAGAAATATATAACGCAATCACATCCGGGGCGCTGGTGGAGAACACAATGTTCTTTGCAGGTACGAACACTGTAGATTTTAGCAATACTTCAATAACCGAAAATACCAGGGTATCTTACCCCTTATCTCATATTGAAAATAGGGAACCTTCTGCAATGGGACGCATCCCTAAAAATATTATTTTCCTTACCTGCGATGCTTTTGGTGTATTACCACCGGTATCAAAGTTGACTGTACAACAGGCACTATATTACTTCTTAAATGGATACACTGCAAAAATTGCCGGTACGGAACAAGGTATTGAGGAACCTAAACCTACTTTTAGCGCTTGTTTTGGAGCGCCTTTTATGCCTTTGCACCCGGTGGTGTATGCAAAGAAGCTGGAAACAAAAATTGTTAAGCATGATGTAAAAGTGTGGATGGTAAATACCGGGTGGATCGGTGGCGGATATGGAGAAGGACATCGCATACCTATAAAAACCTCAAGAGCCATAGTAAAAGCTATTGTAAACAATGAACTGAACCAAGTTGATTTTGTTACCGAAGCTGCGTTTGGATTAAGGGTTCCTATCAACTGCCCGGGTGTTACTGGCGATATTTTACAGCCGCGAAACCTATGGAAAGACCAGCGGGCCTACCACAAGCAGGCGCAAAAACTAACCAATTTTTTCATTAATAACTATGTAAAGATTTCTCAAAACAGCGTGGAAGCAGGCTTTGAAGTGAATATTTCACCGTTCTGAACCAGCTTCCGAGTTACTTATACAAGGGCGGATCAATGCCGTTCGAATTAAGGCATTTTCTTAAGAATTAGTGGTATAGTTTTTTCTTAATACTTATTGCTGACCAATGGCAATGATCTTTTAAAATACAAGACTATGATACGTAAACTTAAATCTGGTAAATACCGCATTTATTCCAGGCACCCTGATAAAAAGACAAACAAAAGAAAAAATCTCGGCACCTTTGATTCGCTGGAAGCAGCAAAGAAGCATGAAAAAGAAATCCAGTATTTTAAACATCACTAATGCATCGCCCGCTGCCGCCTAGGCAACTAACTTTATTTTGACCAATGCAGCAAATGCTCAGGAAAATATTTCTTTGTTAATTGAAACCACTTTGTTGGGGTATTTGCAAATGAAGGAAATAATCAGCTGCATGATATAATGCGTACTGTGGTACCGGGTCAAACTATCTTTAATATCATATACCGAATAAATATCCGCAGTATTATCGATATAACCCATCCCATAAAAATGGCCGTTTTCTACCCATATACAGCTTTTCTCATTCCGGTTTCTGCCCCTGTCAATAATATAAAATGTCCCGGTATCTTCCTTTAGAAAGAAAAGTCCTCTGGTCGCTTTTTCGTTATAAATTTCAGGGGGCAGGTTGGCTGAGCAAAGCAGGTTATTTTTCTTATCAATAAAGTTACACAGCTCACAGTGTTTTAAGCCGCATAAATCAGCACAAAGACCAAAGCGCCTGGTGAGTTCCGTCACTTTGTTGATGGCGCCCTGGCGTGTTGTAAAAACCTGAATGGGCCGATCTGACTTTCGGATCCCCGCGACCTTCAATCTGGTATAGCCGTGCAGGTCCTGCTGAACAGTCAGTCCGAATTTCGCCTCATACTTTTTTAAGGCCTGGTTATACCGGGGGTAAACCCGCTTAATTTCCACGGCTTCCAGGATAAATGCCATCAGCTCGGTGCCACAGGCTTCGTAGCTAATGGAATAAATATCTTTGATCGCATTCTGGCGCTTGAGGCTTGTGTGGTGCTGTCTAAAATGTTGAATCACCCGCTTCTTTAAATTTTTCGCTTTACCAACATAAAAAGCTTCGCCATGATCGTTGTGGAAGTAATAAACGCCGGGAGCCGGAGGTAGGTTATCAAAATCTTCCTTTAATATTTCAGATGCGGTGGAGTAAAATTGTAAAAGCCCCGACATAAATCATTTTGTGTTAATGAGCATCAAATATACTAAATTATTTAGTATCACGCCTGGATGAGAAATGCTCACGCAAACTGAAATTTTTTCAGTTTCTGCTAATGGAAATTTACCCGTCATTTCTTTTTGATATTCAACAGGCTATATCATTTGCTGCTCCACAAACTTGAAAAAAAGACAGTAACACTGAAAAAAAATCAGTCTGCTTTCCACTGGTACAGCCTTTGTTTATGACCCATTAAAGCAGCGCTGCTGCTGGTAATTAAATTTATTGTTCAATTAAAAAAATAGGAGGTTATTATGTCACTTGTTAAAAGTAATTTCCCATCCTTCCCAACGCTGTTTGATGACCTGTTCAGCCGGGAACTTTTTAACTGGAACAACAGTAATTTTTCATCAACCAGTACCACGGTGCCATCGGTGAATATCAAAGAAACGGCCGATAGCTTCGAGGTAGAGATGGCGGCACCGGGAATGGAAAAGAAAGACTTTAAGATTACGCTGGAAGGCAATACTCTCACTATCGCTTCGCAAAAGCAAAGGAGCGAGGAAAAGAAGGAGGAAGGTTACAGCCGCAGGGAGTTTAGCTACCAGTCTTTCCAAAGAAGTTTTGTTCTTCCAAGGGATGTGGTAGATGATAGTAAAATAGCAGCCAGATATGAAAACGGTCTGCTGCATCTGACCATACCCAAGTTAGAAGAAGCCAGGAAGAAGGCGCCGAGGTTGATCGAAATTGGCTAATTTAATTCCCAGGCCCGTGTAATGCGGGCCTTTTTTAACTTTAAAGCTGATTTTATGACTGATATACTGGCTATTACCGTTGACATGAAAGTATCTAACGGCTATATTGAATACTGCCGCTTCACTTTGACTGGCGACAGGCAAGACGCTGAAGAGTTGTTTGAACGATTAAACGGGATTGCCGACATCGGCTTAACATTGCCCCTGCGGCTCAGTCTGATAACCCTTAATGCAACACCCAACGAAGTATTGGCCATAAAATATTGCAGGCTGGATGAACTGGCGTGGAATAGCCGGCTCATTACAAAGGAAATATTTAACCACTACAATCTTGGCTGAGGTGACTACTATATGGAATAGTTATTGTAACTGCAAAGTAATTAGCAAAAAACATGACGAAACATACTACCGACCTGCCTAAATTTATCGTTTACCAGCCCGACCCCAAGGTTTTTCATATTTGCCTGGAAGTGGGGAATATTTATTATGTGTGGTCGAGTAGTTACCCGCCGACGCAGGACAACCGGTTTGCACGCAGAGTAAAACAGTTAAAGACCATCTTGCCTGCGAAAGTGCCTGCAAAACAAATTTACGATCAGGGTACCTATACCGTTAATAAAGGAGATGATAAGGCGGCCGTAGCAAAGAAGATGAAGCAGGGTGTTAAAGCAAAGTCGTTCTCCTTTATTTTGGATGGTAAACGGCTCAAAGGCCGGTTTATGATCAAGGAAACTTCGGGTGGCACGGTGCTGCAAAAATTCAAAGATAAATTTGCGGTAGAAGAAGATATTTTTAGTGAAGACCTCAGCAGGAGCATCAGCCTGATGGTACCGGGCTATGATCCCAGCACGGTTAAGTTAAATTATCCCAGGGAACGTAAACGACCGGCCAAACCCAAACAGGAGGATGTAACCCCGGAGACCGAAGCTGAACCTGAAGCGATCACTGATGAAAAGAAGATAGGTAAAACCACCTTTCACTTTGGCCTTTACCGTTCCGATAATGGGCCTGATCTGTATGTGATATCCAACAATAAAGAGCAGGTGTTGATCCTGCAAAAAGATGGTGATCGCTGGAAGCTGTTAAAACCGGTTAAGGATGTTGCATTGAATAATGTAAGGCAGTTGGCAGCGCATGCCAAAGCTTTGTACATGCTAAATGAGCAGTAGCCTATATCTAACCCCAAGCACTTTTAAAGATATACCTTGATAAAGAAGATGGCTGTAATAACGAAATTGAAGATAACAATTCCCTGGCGCAGTTTTACAGCGTTCATACCTTTGGTATAATGCGCACCGATGTAAGCACCGATGATGGTGGCTGCCAGCATAACACCTGTTTCCAACCAGGCTACTTTCCCCGCAAAAATGAAGATCATTACCGCGATAGCATTGGCAATGCCCACGAAAAGATTTTTATTGGCGTTCACTACTTTTATATCACTCATGCCAAACAGGCTCCATACCGCCATCATCATAATCCCTACCGCTCCACCAAAATAACCTCCGTAAATACCCAATAAAAACTGGCTGGCTAAAACCAAAGTGCTTCCGATCCGGATTCTTTGACCAAGCCAGGTGCCTGCTCTTTTACCAAAAGCAAAAGAAAGTGTGCCGGTTAAAAGCAGCCAGGGCACCAATTGACTAAAGCTTGCTGAAGGAGTATACAGCAATAATAGCGCCCCCGTGCAGCCTCCTAAAAATGTGCAGATGATCATGGCAACAATGGAGACCCCTGGGAATGGTTGAAGATATTTTCGGTATTCCCAGGCCCCCGCCATACTTCCCGGGAAGAGGGCCACGGTGCTGGAAGCATTAGCCGTAACAGGCGGCACCCCGACATACAAAAGTGCAGGAAAGGTAATAAAGGAACCCCCTCCGGCTACAGCATTCATGGCACCCGCCAGCAGACCCGCAAAGAATAATAAAGTTAAGCCCCCCAACATATTTTATTTTCTCAGACCGTTTTGCTAATAGTTTAGAGCCTGATCTGGAGATGCTCCGTCAACTTTCCCGCAGACAGTTTCTCTCCGACTATTTCACGCTCAATTATTCAGGATGTCACTAAGATATAAAACTCATCGCATTTCGGCGGTTTCTTTCCTGGTAGTCTTTCGTTTTTTAGCCAAAGGAAATCAAGGATGTAACGACACAATATTCTTCCGCTTAATAAAAAATTAATACCATCCAGTCAAGCGGCACTTTTAGTCTTTGCCAATTTATCTTTAAATTGCGGTGCTGCGTTATAAAACCTTCCCTATTTTAGAAAGACCGCTTGGAGACTGTAAATGTATATACCGACAAAGAATGGTTCGCGCTCATTGCCGAAGGCGATGAAACAGCGTTCCGGCATATCTTCGAGGATTATACCCGCTCGCTCAGGCCTTTTCTTTTAAAAATGGATGCCACGGGATTTTTGATGGAAGAAGTGATCCAGGAAACCATGCTAAAGGTTTGGCTTCGCCGCGACCAGTTACCATTGGTAGAATATCCCCGGTCCTGGGTCTTTAAGAAAAAATGACATTCACATGCTGCCTTATAAATTTAACTGACTATCCACTAGCTTTGAATCATGGGAACATTAATCGAAACAGAACTTACTACCTGGAATGATATCTTTAATGTGAATCGCTACTTTTGGGTTCCTTTTATATTCCGGGGCCAGAGTGACGCAAATTGGCCGCTGGAAACGTCCATAGAGAGATGCATACGGCTATATGCTTCTGATAACTTGCTGCACTACTATAACACAGAAGAACAGTGGATGTTACACGAATTTAAGCGTAAGTATCCCCTCTTTTCCTCGATTTTACCCAAGCAGCAGGACAACTTCGAGTGGTTGGCAATTATGCAACACCATGGAGCGCCTACACGATTGCTGGATTTTACGGAGTCTATTGTCGTAGCCGCTTATTTTGCTACTAATGAATCTATTGGAGACAGCGCTATCTGGGCGATAAATCGTCATCATATACGCACCAGCTTGGTTCGCTGTGAACATGTTTCTTATACTGAAGGAGAAACTTTAAAAGATGATATAAATGATATGCATATCGATCTGGCTAATAGATTTATTGGCAGTAAAACAGGTTTAAAACAGCGGGAAATTCCTAATCTGGTTATTCCGCTGGAACCTAAAATATGCACAGAAAGACTTTCCCGCCAGCAAGGGCTATTTCTTATGCCTTCCAGTTGCGACGCGTCTTTTATGGAAAATTTGGCTTCTGTTTTTTCTGATGACTCGATATCATTTGAATCCATGCCTTTTGCGGACTTTTCGGCTATGGCAGCAAAGCAGGAAGTGTTTACTTCTACTAAAATTGTAAAGATTATAATACCGCAAGGGTTGCATCAGGACATCCTGTACGCTTTGAAACAAATGAATATTACCGCAGAGACATTATTCCCTGGTATTGATGGCTTGGCCAGATCACTTGTTCAATCACATATTCTTGGTTAAATTAGGTTTTATAATAATTAAGGAAGAAAATGGAGAGGCCAAAAGGAAGCTTGGCTGGTACGACCCGTTTGCTAAGAAGGACGATGAGCTACTAAGTGATATGGACTGGAATCAATTAATCTTCAGCAAAAATCTGCACCGGACTTAGTTTCTCCAACCTTTTAACCCATATCATATCCTTTCTGTAAGTTAGTACAACTATTTTTGATCAGGCTTGTTTTCTTCGACTTTGGGGTTGGCTGGCTTCCTGATATCTATCGATTTTGCTAATGCTTCAATAGCTTCATTTTCTCCTCTTCTTTCATTAATAAGGTTTCGAAAATCTTCCTTTTGATTTTGCGGAGTAGCTTGATAAAGACTTTTTATATACGCTGCATTCTTCAGCAGGATTTGGACGAAACCAGTATTGTTTAAAAAGGTGTTTTTTATAATTGTTCTGAAAATATCCGTAGTTGCATCTAACAGGTTATATTGAATAAAGTAGGGAAGTATATGATTAACTGTCTGAAGATCCAGCTCTATGTGACCATTTATAAACTGGTCCCTGAGATCTTTAAGTGTATTCTCGATAGAAAGCCGATCACGGTTGCGTTCATATTTTTCCAAAACTTTCCACCAGGATTCGTCAGCGCTCTTTGATTTGATCTTTGCTATAAATTTTTCCTTGAAAACATCCAGCGATAATTGGGTTAACGAATCCGGTCTTAAATGATTAAAGAACATAAAGTGGATATTATCTTGTTCATCGAATACGACCTCATAGCCTTCGTTATCTAGGGTTTTAAAATCTTCGTTAAACCGATTTATGAAGATTTTTGAAATAGATAGCTCATGATTGGTAAAACTGTCTGAGGCAAACGTTGCGTCAATTCTATTTACATCCAGGTCGTTCGGGTCAAGTTTAAATTTATTCAGTTCTACAAGTAAGTGGTCATCGGTAATTGACAGTCCTTCCTTGATTTTAGCATAATGATTAATTAAAATCAAGGTGTCCGCATCCTTTACCTGGTCGTCATCTTCAAATAGATTCAGGATTATTTCTTTAAACAGCTCCGAATCATCAAATTGTTCTGATAATAATAACAGATCTGTGTAAGTAATATAGTGAAGGATGACTTTACTTATTTGCTCTGCGGCCACCGGATCGCTCGCTTCCAGTATGCTTTCGAAGTAGGTGCTGTATGTCGAATTAAAGGAAGAGCCGGCGGCTATGCGCATGGCAATGAGGTCATTGGCAATGTCTGATTTGGCGTCTCCCTGATATAGTGTGTAAATGCTGCTGTCATCAAGAATACCTTTTAACGCAGCGTTTTTTCCAGGCCGGGCTGTCTCCATTAACTTTACAAGAATGTTATTGGCATCTTCGGTATTTCCTTCATCGGCGGCTTTTTTTAACAAGGCTTTTAGCGAAACTTTATAACCGGGTAAAGCGAAATGGTTACATATTATGCGGGTATGGTCAATGTCTAACAGATCAGGTAGTTCCAGCTCGGACAGGTAGGCATCCATCGCTGCATCGCTCGTAGTCAACTGGTAGAATTGATACTCATTATCATTATCACCTATTATTTTTACCTGGTTTGCAGCGCTGATCGCCTTTGTCTTCAAAAGAGGGTGTACTCTTTCTTTGCCGCAACTTTGTACTATTTTATCTATTAGGGCAATGTAATTACTTACGGTAGTATCTTCTATCTTATCTGCATATTGTGATAATAGTCGTTTTAAAAACTCATCATCAGCGTAGTTGTTGACAAGTATAAGCTGCCACTCCTCAATGTCAAGAACATCAGGTTGTTGATTACTTGCTATCGCCATGTCATAAAACCTTTTCCAGGCTTGTTTAACAAGTATGGCTGATACCTTTGAATTGTCATCGATTTTGGAAAGGGTGGTAATAGGGTTTTCAAGAATTTCAATATCAGAAATAGCAGATGTAAAGATCGCATCGCCAAAATCCGAACCGCAGATTTGATTAAACTTTATCGTATCACCTTTATTTAAAGCGTCCTTTAATTCCTGTGTGTAGATTAACTCCAACGCATTTTCAACATCAAGGTGATAAACGATAGCGGTAAGTTGTTTCGCATAATCCGGATCGTTTCCATAAACAGACTTTAAACCTTTTAAATAATCCAGGTCAGTGATCGCTTTTAGCGGCTCATTTAAAATGTCGTCTTTTAGTAAAACGAAGATGGAAATGTAGCGCTCCTTATAATCATGGTTCAAAAGTTTAACGGTTAAGACCTCGTTGATAAAGGATATAATTTCCCTTGGTGTGATTCTACGATGTAAAAATTCGTAAACCTGTATAACAAGTTTTAATTCAACAGCATTAAAATTTTGAAAGGCAATTTTCCACTGGTTCTCGAAGAATTGTTTCCAGTCAGACATTATTGGAAGACTCACCCTAAACACCACATCAAAAGTCTTATTGATATAGTCGTCCGCAAAAGTGCTGTTATTACCATTATTTAATTCCTTAAATGCATTTTGCACATGCTCCCTGTCGAAAGGCAGGATTACTTTAATGTTAGAGTAGGGCTTTTCTGCAAAAAAGATATGAATAGATGACCAGATATTTAAAATGTGTTTTCTTGGGAGTCGGTCGAAATTGTCAAAAACAATTACGACCTTTTTATTAAGATCTTTATCAATTTCCTCCATCCATTTTTGAAAATCTCTAACTGTAGGTTGCTGCTCCGAAATGGTTTCTATTTTGGTTTCTTCCTTCTGTTTATTGGTATACACCTGGAAAGTATCCTCCGCAGAAAGCCGAAAGCTCTTGCAGAAGCCCTTTTTATTAAACCAGTTACGGAAAAGATTGTAAATGTAGATACCAATAACAATTAGGATGGGAAATGCCACCAGCAGCAATTTCCAGTACCATTTCTCTATTCCAAAATAATCAGACATTCCGTCCTTGAATACATTAACAATGGGGATATAAATGATGGAAAGCAGAGAAAAAATAAAACCGACGCTTAAATAAGGGATATTTTCTGTTTTGGTTATCTTGGAATTTGCCAGTAATTGATCCAGCTTGGCTCTCCAGTTCCCTTTATTAGACACCAAGTTGTGCTTTTTGTTGGTAATAAACTCAGTAAATTCTACCAGGATAGCCTTCCTTTGTTCGTCTTCCTGATGCCCCCATACATCGTATATAAAGAATTGATGGGTTTCTTCTAAATTCTTTTGAATTAACCGCACCAGGTTGCTTTTACCGGAACCCCAGGTTCCGTCTATTCCCACAATTTTAAAGTTGGCTTCATTGATAATTTTATTGCTGATTATCCCTGCTATTTTTTCCTGGGATTTATTTTTAAAGAGGTCTTCCCCAAGTGGTTGATTGGAAAGAAATTGGTAGTTGGGAATTGGCTGATCCTGCATATGGCGTTCGTATTAAAATCTTTTAAAGGTACTTAATTTGGTGGTTCTGATATATTCGGAAAAAAGTCATTGGAATGAGCAGTGAGCTTTATGACAGTATAATTAAGCGAGTACTAATCATTGCTCTGCAGGACATCAACAATCCTGTCAGGTAATACAATTTTATCAACACCGGTTACAACCTTACTGGTACCATCCAGATATTGAAGGGTGATACTGTTGATCTTTATGTACTCCACTATATCGGTAAACCACACATATTCGAATTCATAACTTCCGGTTTCATCCGGCTTGATGGGGCCTATACCTCTGCGGGTTTTCGTGCTAACCGCATCATCTACAGCATTTCTTCCGGTGATATTAAAGGTGACGTACTTAATGGTTTTTTTGGAAAGGTTCAATACTTTAACTCTGAAGCCGGTGCCACCGGTATATTCACTTTCGTCATAAGCCCTGTAATCAATAATCGCAAGTCCTCTGGGCCGCAGCTTATCTACGTATTCTAATGCTTTTTTTATCTCATATTGACTGGCAATCCCTGACATGGCATTGGCAACGGAATCGAGCAGATTGAGCTCCTTACCTTCAGCGTTTGACAGCAACCGATACAAATCTTTATAGTTAGTGTTCAATCCATCCGGCGGGATAATATATTTCTTATCCATGTAAATTACTTCATAACCCCCGCCGGGTCCGGTAACGCGACCGGAGACAAGCACATTGGTTCCGGAGTATAATGTCTTAGTAAGGTAATAGCTGCCGCTGACCTTTGCTTCGACTTTTTTATTTATAATTCCAATGATGTAGGTGGAGTCATTAAAAACCAATTCTTCCTGAGAAGAAGCAGAGATGTTGAGAGATAGGATTAAGACAAAGAGAGAAACGTATTTCATGACAAGCCAGATAATTTGGTGGTGTAAAGGTAAGGAATCCGAAATTTTAATTTGAATACCGGATTTGCAGGTTGTAGACTGCCAATCAATGTGTTAATAAACCGCGATATCTGAAATCCCATGGTCCATATTTAAACCTAATCATTTTGGCTTCTATCTAATACCTGCATTTGCATTCGTCCGATAAAGTTGTTATAAGCCTTCTCGTTTTCGTTCGGGCTTTTATAACATCATTTCCTTCTACTACATTTTTGATAAATGTATTTATGCAGATTGCTGTTTTAGAATAAGCTGCTTTGGATCACCTTTTTTACGGTGCTTCTGCCATTGTCTCGTTCTCTCGCAATAGTTTTATCCACAAATCTGCCGGTTTTGAAAATCTGTTTAAAAATGGCTCAGAAGAACTAAGTCAATCATATCGTTATTTTCTCCATTACCGCCGGGTTGGTATGCTTGTTGTTCCGGTTATTTAATCGTTGAGCGCAAATTCTAAAATGAAATTTTTATGAAACAAATGGATATTCCACTTCCCCTGCAGATAGATATCGACTTTGAAGAGGAAGGACTCTCCAAAGCGGTAAAAGACCTGCGTCCTGTTCTTTGGCATGACGGGCAGGGTTATTGCTGCCTGCTGGGGCCCGATCCGCAGCAAGGTATATTGGGTTATGGCACCACCAGAAAGGAGGCTATTTCGGACTGGGAGGCTGCTGTAAGAGCGCGCGTCAAGACTGCCGGTGCTGCAGATGAAGTGGGCCAGTATGTGATAGAAACCCTCAAGGTATCCAAAGATGACGTATGGTAAAGCGTACTAAAGATCCGATGCCTGCAAAAGTGTCGCCGATGCTCTGTACCCTGGTTCGCGAAGTACCGGACCTGGAAGATTACCTTTATGAGATCAAGTGGGATGGCTACCGGATTATATCTTACCTCCAAAAGGGGAAAGTTCTCCTCACTTCCCGCAGTGGCCTGGATTACACGAAGAAATATCCTCCTATAGAAAAGGCGCTGAAAAGCCTGAAGCATGACGCCGTTATTGATGGGGAAATCGTTGTCTTTAATGAAAAAGGCAAGCCGGACTTTGATGCAATTCAAAAGTATAACGGCCATAACACACCGATCAGTTACTGTGTATTCGACCTGCTGTGGATGGACGGAAAAAATTTAAAGGATCAGCCTCTTACCGAAAGAAAAGAACTGTTGAAAGTATTGATCGGGGATCGTCCGGAACTGCGCTTCAGCGAAAGCTTTGAAGATGGAAAAGCGCTATATAAAGATGCTTTGGAGCAGAACCTGGAAGGCGTTGTAGCCAAGCAAAAAGACAGCAGGTATATAGAGAACAACAGGGCAAACGACTGGCTGAAGATACCCACCCGTAAAAGACAGGAGTTCGTGATCGGCGGATGGGCAGAATCAGCAAATGGCCGTTCCTTTAAAAGTCTGTTATTTGGCGCTTACGAAAACGGGCAGTTAAACTGGATCGGCAGAAGTGGCGGTGGGTATAAAGAAAAAGAGATGCCGAGTATCTTAAAGCAACTTAAAGCTATCGAGATCAATAAATCACCCTTTGTAAACGCAGTGCTGGATACCAAAGGAGCCGTAACGCACTATGTAAAACCTCAGCTGGTAGCCAACTTTGAATTCGCCACCTGGACCCAAACCGGCAGGATCCGTAAACCGGCTACTTTCCTGGGCTTTAGAAAAGATAAGAAAGCGAAGGATGTCGTTCGTGAAATTCCCAAGGCAGCTGAAGTGGTGGAGCAGCAGGTAGAAAAAGAGGAAGCACCGAAGAAAACAAAGCCTGCTCAACGAAAGAAGATAAAATATTTAAACGCGGATAGTAATTGGAGAAAAGTGGATGAACTCTTTCGAGGTAAAGAACCGACTGACTTTGAATTAGATCATTGTACCATTCAATTGCATGATGTGGACCGAGAGCTTTGGTCCGGTACCGCCAAAGGAGACCTAGTCTTATACTATAACCAGGTGGCGGACTATATACTGCCCCATATTAAAGGTCGCCCGCAGTCGCTGAACCTAAAGCTATCCAAAGCAGGTGGACCGACGACTTTTATCAAGGATATGGAAAATCGCCAGCCGGATTGTGCGGACATATTTACAGACAAAAGAAAAGCAGCTAAGGCAGGCAAGAGAAGCTATATTGATTACCTGGTTTGCAATAACCGGGAGACTTTGCTCTTTATGGTAGATGTGGGCTGTGTGGATATAAATCCCTGGGCTTCCCGCGTGCAGCATCCTGATGAACCGGATTATATATGGCTTGACCTGGATCCGACCGTGGATGCCAAAAGAAAGGGATCGGAAGATAAAGGATTTAACAGAGCGGTTGAAGTGGCGCTCGCTGCAAAAGAAGTGCTCACAGGAAGTAAGCTTACCTCCTTTATAAAGACCTCCGGTAAAACCGGCATGCACATTTATATTCCCTGTGCCGGGCTGAACTTTAAGCAGACAAGAACAATTGCCAATCACCTGGCTGATGAGATCCATGTATTGGTTAAAGATATTTCAACACGAAGTGAGTCTGTCAACCAGCGGGGAGATCAGGTGTATATTGACGCCAATCAGAATGATTACGCGGATACTTTAGCCGCTCCATACGCTATCCGGCCCTATCATGAACCCCTGGTCAGTACACCGCTCGAATGGCGGGAAGTGAAGTTGACGCTGGACCGGTACAGATTCAATAAAGACATGATTATAAAGCGGCTGGAAAAGAAGGGAGACCTCTTTGCACCGGTGCTGGACACCGCCATTGCTCATAAAAACAGTGAATTATTACAAAGTTTTCACAGTTAGAAGCGTCTCTTGCATAGTCTTTGCTGAATAGAAAATATTATTTAACCTTTAAATTTTAGTATTATGGCAGACGACAAAACAATAAATGATGCAAGGGATCGTAACCAGGTAGCTGCCGGTGAAGATTACGAAGTAGATTATATCGTAAAAAAGCATGGCGTGAGCAGGGAGCAGGTGTTGGAAGCGATTAAGGCCGTTGGAAATGATCGCAACAAAGTAGAAGAATACTTAACCAGCAATAAAAGTTAAAATGCCCGGATTACCGGACCTCCAGATTTTACCCGCAACCTTACAAAGAGCCTAAAGGACGCGCTAAGCAAAAAGAAACTAAAAACAGTTGCTAGAATCAGTAAGCAACGATGTATGGATTTCGGTAAAAGTGACAAGCTTTTCATGCACCTGATGTTGCATGGAAAGCTTTTTTTGCAAACGCCTGGTGAGCAATTTCCGAACTACAAAATCGCTGCTTTACACTTTAAGGACCAGGTTCTGTACTTTACCGGTTACCAGAAATCTGCTCATTTAATTTTAAATCCTCTAGAACTGGCGGCGGTAAATGACCTTTAATGTATCCTGAAAGCAATTCCCGCTGCAGCAAACTGGTTGGGTTCTTGATACCCGACACTGGAACCTCCCGACAGGTAGATCTGTGTATTATGGCCAAGTTCGTAAGTCAGGCCGCCGCCTATATTATTATGTCCCTGTTGCCCCGTTGGATACTGAGCAAAATATTCCAGGAACAATTCCAAAGGATTGGATATTTTATAGTGCAGTGAACCATTGGCGAGCCATACCCAATTATCGGAGAAAACTTCCTGCTGACCACCGCCGTTGTATTCGAGCTTCCATTTTTCTGAAAATTTGTTTTCAAAGGCCATCAGCAGGATAGGTGACCAATGTTGCTGTTCCAGGGAAGAGCGCGAGGTAAAAGGCAGGCTTAAATAGCCTATGAATGTCATATCCGGTAACCAGGTGTGGTCTTTTAATAAGGATATCTTAGTACCTACTCCAAGCGGCAGCGTAGCCTGAACGGTATTCTTAAAGTAGGCGTCCCGGTTTTTTCCGTCCTCCAGGATAGCCCGCAACTCTACTTTATCACTCAATCCATAACGCACCAGTAACTGTCCTAATACAGAAGAAGCATCATCTTGGTAATGGTTAACAAGGACCGCTGTTTCTACCTGGAACATACCTTTGTCTATGAGGGCGATTTCCTCCGTTTCATCCGGGAGATCAGCGTTCATTGGAATATTCGAAGATTTTTCTGACTGGGCGCAGGCTGTAACCGTCAGCAGAAACAGGCAGGTTATCAGGGTTAAGGTTCTTTTCATCATTCACTTTTATTCAATACTGTATCTTAAATATCATGCCATATACATTTTTAATTTTCTTTTAGCTAGCTTGTCGACACTGTGTTCAGGCTCTCTGATGCTTCTTACAGGCGTTCCAGCGCCTTGCTTACCTTTTTCAGGTTAATGCCCTTTTTAATAACAGGAGCAAACAAATCACCCGTTTCCCTTATCCGGTCCATAGCATTGTAAATAGTAAAATCGCTCATTTTAAGTCCTTTCTTCACTTCATCCCAATGCAGTGGCATAGAAACCATGGCGCCGGGCTTAGGCCGTACTGAATAAGGAGCGGCTAATGTAGCCTGCGGCCGGTTTTGTAAAAAGTCTATATACATCTTCCCCCTTCTTTTTGCTGTCAGCCGTTCAATGCTGGTAAACTTGGGTAGCTCCCGCTGCACCATCGTAGCGATCACCCTTGCAAACTCTTTAGAGCTTTCATAATCATATTTTCCTCCAAGCGGAATATAGATATGCAGGCCTGTTGATCCGGATGTTTTACAATAAGAAGGAACACTTAGCGCATCCAGCAACTGGTGTGTCACCTGCGCGCACGCTATTACCTGGTTAAAAGAATTTTTATCCGGGTCCAGGTCGATAACACACCAGTCCGGCCTATCAGGTGTTTGTTCTTTACTGCTCCAGGGGTTCATTTCAATGCTGGCCAGGTTGGCCATATAAAGCAGGTCGGCTTCTTTTTTACATACGATATAGTTCCTGTCGCGGTTATCACTACCGCTGTGGTACAGGTAAGTATGGATCCAGTCCGGGATCTTCCCTGTAAAGTCTTTCTGATAAAAATTTTTCCCGTTAATGCCATTAGGATAGCGGTTCAAAGACATGGGCCTGTCCTTTAGATAAGGCAACATAATGGGCGCAACCTGATAATAGTAGTTGAGCATATCACGCTTGGCACCTTTAATGTCCGGCCAGAACACTTTGCTTAGATTGGTAAACTTTAATTCATGACCGTTTATTTTCTTCACCTGAGTTTCTTCAGACGGGTTGAGCAACGTCCTGCGGCTGCCTTTAACCGGTGCGCTGATCGCTATGGGGGTAGTGTCCGTTTCTGCAAGGATTTTCTCCACCGGCGCTTCTTTTTCCAGCTTCACAGCTTTTGCTTTTTTGTCTTCCCGCATGCCTTCAAAAGAAGGATGCCGCATCACCCCATCACCGGTGATCTCAGCATAACTTGCTTCGCAAATAAGTTGCGGCTTAAGCCAGGTAGCCACGGCTTTGGGAGGGTTGGGCCGGAACCGGCTTGGCTTGTTCACATCGGGTATTTCTGTGAAGGGCGGTTTATCCGTGATTAATGGCTTGAATTGCTCCATCATTTCTTTTTGCCTGGCAATACTGAAGCCTGTACCGATCTTGCCGGTATATACCAGTTTCCGCTTTTGATCAAAAACACCCACCAGCAGGGAGCTGAACGGTTTAGTGGATCCTGCATTTTGGGTAAAACCGCCGATTACTACTTCCTGGCGTTTACTGGCCTTTATTTTCAACCAATCTTTTGTGCGGTTTCCTATTTGATAGATGCTATCACCATGTTTAGCCATAATACCTTCAAGCCCCATTTGCCTGGCTGCTTCCAGGAATTTTATCCCTGAAGTTGCAAAATCCTGGCTGATCTTTATAAAATCGTCTTCTTCTATAATCTCTTTAAGGATTACGCGTCGTTCTGTGAGTGGTAGTTGCGTAACATCATAGCCATCATACCAGAGAATATCAAAGACATAATAAAGAAGTGTTCCGTCAGCCTCACTTCTCCAGTTTTGCAGCGCACCGAAATCAGCATGTCCGTTATCGCCGACTACGACTACCTCACCATCAATTACCGCGTTTAAATTTCTGCTGCTGAGGGTATCATGGATAGGATAAAACTTTTCGCTAAAAGATTTGTTATTGCGGGATTTTAACGCTACAGTACCATTGTTCATAAAGGCAACTGCGCGGTAACCATCCCATTTGATCTCGTACAACCATCCCTCCGCATCGAACGGCTTATCTACCAGTGTGGCCAGCATCGGTGCTTTGATACGATCAAAGAAGGATTGCTTTTGCCCTTTTTCTATCAATAAACTAATATCCGTACGACTATTTTTCCCTGCTTTTTTCCCAGGCGTTTTTTTCCTTTTTTTCACAGGTTGGCTAATTTCCTTTGCGGTTGCCGGCTTTTTTGCTTCTGTTACTTTTTTCGCTGAAGCCTTTTTCGCCGCTTTTTGACCGTAAACTTTATCCGGCGACTGGGTCATTTGCGCGATGGTCTTTTTGGAAAGAACAGATTTATCCTTCAGGGTTATATCAGCAGAACTGGCATATTTATCTTCCAGCTTCATCAGCAACCATCCGTTTTCGCCACGTCCATGCGCCTTTACCAGGGCATATGTCCCCTTCAGTTTTTTACCATGAAGAACGAACTTAAGCTTCCCGCTGTATAGCTGTTGTAATAGTTGTTTTTCCTGTCTCTTTATATCACCTGCAACAGCTTCAACCGGCTCGTAAGGACCCTCATCCCACATGATCACAGTACCGCCGCCATACTGTCCTTTAGGTATGACTCCCTCAAAGTTCCGGTAATCATAAGGATGATCTTCCACCATCATGGCCAGGCGCTTAACGTCGGGATCGGTGGAAGGCCCCTTAGGCACGGCCCAACTTTTCAGAACACCATCCATTTCCAGACGAAAGTCGTAATGAAGATGCGAAGCAGCATGTTTCTGAACAACAAAGCGCAATTCCTTGCCACTGGACTTGCCGCCGAACGGTTCAGGTGTCTTGTTTGAAGATCTTTTACCTTTATATTGAGATAAACTCATATCATATGGCTTAAAATGAAGTAAAGTCCGTACCAGTCACGAACTGGTCGGTTTAATTTATATACAAAAGTTCTCATCCCTGAAGACGATATAAACAGATTCCTGGCCGAGCTCCTGTTTTATATATAAAGCAAGACTGCGAAGCGTGTCTTTTATTTCCTGGTCCGTTCTTTTTATATCTTCCATCGTTGATAGCTCACCCGTTAAAACAACGCTTGGTGTCACTGTTACAGGGTATTGGTTTGCATGAGGTCCAACGGAAGGAAATATAAGCTGACCATCTTGCAGGAAACAGCTGACCACGGGCAAACGCTCTTTAAGTCTCCGCGACATCCATGAAGCCACTATTTCAGTGGCTTCCGGTAAAGTATGCACCTTGCTTTCAGGAGCATAACCTTCCTTTAAATCGAAGGTAATTTTGTAGCTGCGCTTTTTCATATAACCGACAAATTTTAACTGGCATGTACTATAAATAAAAAAATTTGCCTTTTAAACAATCCCCTGAAGGCTAAATAAGTTGGGATCGGTATGGATCCGTTTGAAAGAAAATTGATCCTTGATGTGCTCGTTAAAATAAACGCCTTTCATTTTCGAGTTCTTAAAAGCATTGTAAACAGAAGGAGGCACTCGCATATAATGATAAACCAGGCCCGAAACGAACTCAACTATCAGCAATTCTTTCGCTTCGTTGTAATGGATGGATCGTATAACAGTTGAAGGCATAACTTTATTCTTTTTCTTTCTCCTGAATGGTTTTCCTGCCGGTTTCCACTTCCACTTCTTTGGTGGTGACCGCATAATCACTGGGATGTATATCGTCGCCATACGCTACGGCATACGCTTTCGTAAATTCAGCGCCCAGGTAAAGAATGATCGATGAATAATATACCCAGACAATTAAAATCACCAAGGACCCGGCAGCACCGTAAGTACTGCCTACCTGCGTTTGGGATATGTATAGTGAGATACCGAACTTACCGATCATGAACAGGATGGCTGTTATCAACGCACCGGCAAATACATCGCGCCATTTTATTTTGGCATCAGGAAGCACCTTGAATATTACGGCAAATATGACGCCGCTGATAATCAAAGTAAGCACTAAGTTGAGAATATAGAACAATATTACTGTTACATCTGGGTACCTGGCCTGTAGTCCTTTGCTTATACCTTCTATAACTCCGGTTACAGCCAGCGATACCAATAATAAAAATCCAAGACTGATAATAACGGAAAATGAAAGGAACCTGTTTTGTAACATTTTCAGCCATCCTTTCTTAGGCTTTGCCTTTAGCCCCCAGATAGTGTTGATAGAGTCCTGAATTTCTCCAAAAACTGTAGTAGCCCCAATTAGAAGCGTTACACCACCGATAATAGCAGCCATAGTACTTTTTCCGGTAAGAGAAGCATTCTTGATAATTTGCTGGAGCTGAATGGCTGTATCCTTGCCTACAAAACCTTCCAGAACACTAAATACTTCGCCTTCTATCGCTTCCCTTTCCAGGAATAATCCACAAAGGGAAATGATCATCACTAAAAGCGGGCCCATAGAAAAAACAGTGTAGTACGCGAGCGATCCACTTAACTTGGTAACCTTATGATCTGAAAATCCCTTAAAGGTATCTTTAATAACCGCCCATATTCCTTTAAACGATAATCGCTTACCTTTATTGACGTTTTTTACTGCTTCCATAATTATTTATTTTGATTGACGCTACTGTATTTCTTAAGACCGTTGGTCTGTTTTTCAACGGGCTTTTCCCGGTTTTTTTCTTTAGCCTGTTCTTCACGTTTTTTCTTTGACGTAAACAGTCGTTTAAAAAATCCGGGCTTATCTTCCTCACCATCTACCGTTTCAGCAGACTGTATATTGATCTCGTTATCGACAGAAGGCATGAGCGCCTCAATAAAGGCATTTCTCAATATCTCCCAGATAGCTTCCGGGGTGTCCACAGAAGTATTTGAAAAGCTCCCTTCGATAGGCACTTTCGTTGCTACCTGTTCTTTCTTCGGATTTTTTAAGATCTTGCCAGCTACCTCAATGGCCCCTTCTTTGATCTTTTGACCGAGGTTGTCCTTTTTATCTTCCGTGCCCAGCACCTGCAAATCTTTAATGATCGGTTTGACGTAACCTTTAAATTTACCATCCTTTGCCGCAAATTCGGTATATAAGCCCATGCTGCCTTTACTCACATCAAATTTTCCATAAGCTTTAAAGAAGTCGTTCACCTTGACCAGTTTTGTACTTTTGAGCTCTGCTGTTAAATCGAAAGTAGGCTGCTTTTCCAAAGCATTCACTTTCATGTCCAGTGTAAATTTGCCATCATACACATCGGCACTTGCTTGTATAGGTGAGGGTAATAAGGTATTGCTGTCAGATGTATTTTTCAGGTTTTGTGCCAGCACATATGTATTCTCCAGAAAAATATCCACTTTCGGAGATTTGGTATTATCGACATAATGTATGCTGCCCTTTTGTATCTCGAAGCGGTTCACTTTAAGAGGCATAAAATCTTTTAATATTTTACGGAAATCATTGGTATCTTTTGCTACCTGGCCGATTTCAGCCTTATCCTTGGTGAAGATCAGCTTCGGTGAGAGAAACACCAGTTCTCCAACAATCCGACCGTCAAATAGCGCGCTCCATTCAACCGAAAGGTCAATAGTTCTGGCGCTGAAAAACTCAATTTGTTTGCCGGTAACAGAGTCAACTTTGTTTATATAAATGCTATCTAGCTGGTAGGCCCCACGATATAAGGCGATGTCGATGTCTTTTACATGCCCGTAGTATCCTTTCATTTCCGACAACTGCGTATTGGCATATCTAAGTACAATAGAAGGCAGCATCAGGCGTATAATGATAAGAAGAAGTAGAATACCACCTGTTATATATAATGCACGGGGCCGCTTAATGGATTTTGTCATTAATAACCGTAATAAATAAGCGTGCCAAAACAGAAAATAGCAATATTTGTTAGATCCTGTAAAAAAAGCATTTGGCAATACAAATCCTCCGGTGCCTGTTAAGATATGGATAGCACCTCTGAATGTTGAGGCATTTTTTCCTCACTGCTTTTTGGCATAGTGCTACAATACCTTTCTAAACGTCATATTGATTCTGGCCTTCATCGGCATAGAAGACTTCGCAATGCGATGCTCCCAATGTTTCTGGAGGTCAGCTTTCATTAACAGCAGTGATCCATGTTCCAGCTTGATAGAATACTGTCGTTTGTGATCTGCCTTGCTACGAAAATCAAAATTTCTTTCCTGCCCGATGCTTACAGAGGCGATGTCCGTTTTGACACCCGGTAACGTATCCTTATCAGCATGCCAGGCCACCGAATCATTTCCATCCCGGTAATAATTCAGTAGTACTCCCTGACACACGTAAACTGTGCTATCCTTTCTTTTATTTGATACAGTTCCGGTAGCCAGGGCAAAGCTTCCCGCTTGCCTTCATCGCGCCTGCTTTTATCTCCATAGAAGGCAGAAAGGCGCGGCGTAATCACTTCCCTGTCATACATCATTACGGTATGTTGTTGCCAGGGAACCGTGTTCAATAAAAGGCTGAGCAAACTATTACTTTCTTCAAAGCTTATAAATCCGGGAGTATAGGTTAATAGCTCCTGTGGCAGAAAGAATTGTTCTGTATAGTTGAATAATTTTTGTTGCATGTAGATTATTTAAAATCGCGCGAAGGAAATAAGCTGCTTTGGATCATTTTCTTTTCAGTACTTCTGCTGCCTTCTTTGGGATGCATCGTGCCGTCTTTTTCATCCGCCCTGCAAAGAGCCTGTACCTGTGGATCTTCCCCGTTGGAGGGTACCAAACTGCGTAAATAAGCCGATCCGTTAAAACATTTTTTGACTACCACATGGATCACCTCACTTTCGCGCTGCACCCTGCCGGAAACTACCAGCAATTTGGATTGCAGGATCTCTTTGCGATACTTTTCAAAGAGGTGTTGGAACACCACTAAATTCGCGCTGCCCGTCTCATCTTCAATGGTGATAAAACAAATGCCGGATGCCGTACCAGGCCGTTGCCTTACCAGTACCAGCCCTGCTACTTTTACATAAGCACCATCCGGCAATGTACTGAGGTCGGCAGTGGAGATAATACGGTTACTGTATAGTTGCTTCCTTATAAAATGAACCGGGTGAGCCTTCAGCGAAAGTGAAGTGCTGCTGTAATCCTGTACCACATGTTCCGCTGCTGTCATTTCAGGAAGCAATATCTGTTTTTCAAAACGGCTCTCCGACGGCTGGCCTTTAAAGACACCTTTCGGATGATCCGCCAGTGCGGTAATTTCCCATAAAGTTTTTCTTCTGTCCAGCCCGATAGAGCAAAATGCATCGGCTGCCGCCAGTGTTTCCAATGTGCTGATAGAAATACCCGCGTCTAAAAGCTCATTAATATTGGTAAAAGACTTTTTACGGGCGGCTACCAGCTTGTTCATTTCCTCTTCACGCAAACCCTTTACCTGTCGAAATCCTAAGCGCAGGGCATAGAAGTTTCCTTCTTTTTCTTCCAGCGTATTATCCCAGCATGAAAAGTTGATATCGACCGGCTGCACAGTAACGCCATGTTTCCCGGCATCCCTTACCAACTGTGCTGGTGCATAAAAGCCCATCGGCTGGCTATTGAGCATACCTGTTGCGAAGATATCAGGGTAATAACATTTGATCCAGGCAGAGACATAAACCAATAGCGCAAAACTGGCTGCATGGCTTTCGGGAAAACCGTAACTTCCAAACCCCTCCAACTGTCGGAATACCCTGCGTGCATATTCTTCTTTATAACCATTTCTAATCATACCATCGACCAGCTTTTTTTCAAGCTTAGAAACCTCTCCTTTTGCTTTAAAAGTAGCCATGCTTTTACGCAGCTCGTCAGCTTCGGCAGGTGTAAAACCGGCAGCCACAATAGCGATCTTCATCGCTTGTTCCTGGAACAGCGGTACACCCAGGGTTTTACCTAAAATGTCTTCTAATTCCTTTGAAGGATATTCTACAGGCTCCTGCCCATTCCTTCGGCGTAGATAAGGGTGCACCATGTTGCCTTGTATGGGTCCGGGGCGCACAATAGCTACCTCAATCACCAGGTCATAAAAACACCGGGGTTTCAGCCTCGGCAACATCGACATTTGTGCGCGGCTCTCAATCTGGAATACACCTATCGTATCAGCTATGCTGATCATCTCATAAACCTTCGGATCGTCTTGGGGGATATTAGCCAGTGTCAGATCGAGGTTATAATGCTGCTTCGCCAGGTCAAAGCATTTACGAATACAAGTCAGCATGCCAAGCGCTAAAATATCCACTTTTAAAATACCGAGCGTATCGATATCATCTTTATTCCATTCAATATTGGTGCGGTCTTTCATGCGCGCGTTCAGGATCGGGCAAAGATCGGATAGTTTGTTCCGGGTCATAACAAATCCGCCCGTGTGTTGTCCTAACTGGCGGGGAAAACCGATATACTGGCTGGTCAGCTCTAATACTTTCTTTAGGTGCGGGTCAGCTGGGTTTAGCCCTGCCTCTCTTATGCGATTTTCAT
This sequence comes from Niabella aquatica, assembly GCF_054779315.1. NCBI lineage: Bacteria > Pseudomonadati > Bacteroidota > Chitinophagia > Chitinophagales > Chitinophagaceae > Niabella > Niabella aquatica. The sequence continues at coordinate 42,348 of NZ_BAAGYM010000025.1, read as the reverse complement.
CCACACCTTCGTCGTGGATACCGCTGCAATTTGCGAGGATATCAATGGTGTCCTGCGATAGACCCATCGCTTTGGCCACATCTCTTACAGCTCTTTTATATTTAACCATCGTAACCGTGGCAACAATAGCTGCATGATCTCTGCCATGTTTTTTATAAACGTGCTGGATCACTTCTTCACGCCGTTCATGTTCAAAATCGACATCTATATCCGGGGGCTCATTACGTGCTGAAGAAGCAAACCGCTCAAACAATAGGTCGAACTTCGTCGGATCAACCGCTGTAATACCCAGCACATAACAAATAGTAGAATTGGCAGCAGAACCTCTTCCCTGGCATAAGATCTTTGAGTTTCTTGCAAACTCAATCTCGTCATATACTGTTAGAAAATACGGGGCATAATTCATCTCTTCAATAAACCTTAATTCATATTCAATAGATGCCCTGATCTTTTCGGGTAAAACTTCGCCATAAACTTCATGGGCACGCTTCCAGGCAAGATAAGTAATCTGCTGTTGGGGAGTGCGGCCATCAGTGGTCAGCTCGGTTGGATACACGTATTTTAATTCGTCGAGAGAGAAGGTGCACGCGCCAACTATTTCCTGTGTACTTTTTATAGTATCGGGGTACAGCCGGAACAACCGCAGCATTTCCCTTTCCGGTTTTAAAAAGCATTCGGCGTTCTGGCATAACAAGTATCCGGCATTATAGATGGTGCGCTTTTCGCGGGTACAGGTAAGGATATCCTGTAACTGCCTGCGATCTGTATCGTGGTAATGCACGTCGTTGGTAGCCAGCAAGGGAACTTTATATTGGTCGGATAGTTCTGCCAGCCGGTAGAGCTTTTTAATATCATCACCCTGGTAAGAACGGGTAGCAGTAAGATAAATCTGCCCTTTTAGATGATTTGTATATTCCCCTAAATTCGCTTTAAAATAATCATCATAATCAAAATTCCTGTTCAACTTTACCGGGGGCACTACAGCAAATAAAAGTCCTTCCTTGTAAGTATAAATATCCTTTTTATAAAGAAGACAACGGCCTTTTTCGGTACGCAGGTTACCGGTGGTGAGTAAATGGGACAGCCGCCCATAAGCATCGATATTGGTAGGGTAAGCCAGCAGCGAAGGCCCGTCTTGCAGGTCCAGGCAGCAGCCCACGATCATACGAATGCCGCTGGCTTTGGCAGCCGTGTGAGCGCGTACCACACCGGCAAGGGTATTGTGATCAGTGATCGCAATTTCCGTATAGCCCAATGCAGCCGCCTGCGCCACCAGCTCTTCAGGATGGGAGCCGCCGCGCAGAAAACTAAAGTTTGAGGTAACTTGTAATTCGGTATACTCCATATCCTTGTTTCAACTTATGCAAAATAGCCATGCAGGAACCAGCGATGGGCTTTCGCTCCGTCGTAGTGGCCTAATCTAAAGATCCAAAACCGCTGCCCTGCTTCATCTTCCACCACGTAATAATCCCGATGCTCACCCTCAGCAATCCACCATTCCGTTTCGATCCGTTCCGGTCCATCAGCTTTTTTAATCGTGTGTAACTTCCCGTTGTGCCTGAAGTGCATCGGCGGGTAATCCGGGATCGGTGCCGCTACCTGTACGGGCTCAGGGTGTTGAAGCAGGCGAACAGGACGGGGACGATCCGGCCAGTGGGTGGCCGGTTGCTCATGAAGGGAGGCCGCTTCCTTAAAGGATCGCTCGGGCCAGTAATGTTCATCCGGCAAGTAGCGATGCACCACACCGCTCCCTAATTTACCGGTTAGCTGATCTAGCAGCGCTGCCAGCCGGTTATCGTTCAAGCTGCGATGGTGCCACAACGTCTCCTGTGCCGTTCTTATCTTTTCTGTTTGAGGCGCTTCCAGTGTAAAAAGCTCAATGCCCAATGCCGGTTCAATGGTATCTATTTTTAACTCGAAGAGTTTAAACAGGTACGCTGAACTTTGGGACGGCAAGTGCGTACCGATCTGGATCGTTTGTATATTATGGTCAACACGCCAGGCTTTAAAGATCGCTTTGCGGATCCCTTTACCTTCTTTAGCCAGCTGCCTGCAAAGCGTTTCCAGTAACGCTTGTAAAGCCGTTTCAATCCCGTAGCGTGTTGTCACAGGTTCCAGGCATGGCAACCGTTCATGGAATGGTTCGACAGGTTGCAGAGGTATCAGGTGTTCGTGCTTCCGGCCCAGCGCCTGGTCGATACGTTCCGGCAGACCCGTACCAAACCGGCGCCGCAGGATAGAACGGTCCATATCCATAAAATGACCGACTGTATATAATCCCAGTTTCTGTAGCTTGTCGATAACGGTAGCGTCCAGCCGCAATGCCGCCGGGGATAGTAAGCGGATCGCCTCTTTTTCTTTGCCGGGAGCCACTATCGATATTGGCTGCTTGTCATACCGGGCCAGCGCCCAGGCAGTGCCAATGGTACCGGCAATAGCGATATGGGTGTTATAACCAAAGCCCTGTAAACGTTTAAAAATATCTTCCAGGTAGTTTTGCTCGCTACCCCAGAGGTGGGTGCAGCCACTGGCGTCTAAAACCAAGCCGTCTGGTACATCCATAGTAACGAAAGGTGTAAAAAGGACCGACCAATGACCAAGACCGGTAAGCAGCTTTTCTGCCATACCGGGTGGATCATCGATCACCTGCAGACCGGCTACCAATGCCCTGGCATCTGCTACGGCCATACCCGGATGAATACCCTGGGACTGTAAAGACGGGCAAACGGCCGTGATACGCATCCGGCCATGATCAGGAGCCGCCAGGACAAAAGGAGTATCCTTTAAATCCGGCTGGCGGCGGATCATTCCTTCCGTAACTAAATGCGGAAACCATATGGAAACATAACGGCTCATCCTGCTAACTGATTTTTCTGAGGCGTGTTTGATCCGGTATAGGGACAGCTTCCGGTAGAGAATGGAAAGAACCATCCATCCATACCAGTTGCCAGCTGCCGGTGCTGCCACCACGGACCTTTAAGAGTTCCACGTTCCACGAGGGAAGCGTAACGCCGGGCAATGATTGCAGGTGATAACTGCTGGCTGCATGGATCTGCCAGCGGCTGACGCAGGCGGTGGGATGCAGGTTACGATTGGTGCGCAGTACAAAGCCGGTAACACCGCTTTTTTCAACCGCGAGTTGTAACCGGCGCGATATCGTAAAATCCAGCCCAGGCAGTTCACTCACTACTGCCGACAGCCCGTCCATTTGCAGGCAGGTCTCCATCGCCCAGCAAATGTCTTTTTCTTTCTTTGCATGGACGAAAAGAATGCGATCCGGTTCCAGGCCAAAGGCGCTAAAGCCCGGAGGGAATAGCATCCGGTCGGAACTGATCCAGATACAGGGACCGCTACCTTGCATGAGCCCGCTCAGGATGCCTGCAATAAAACCGGTAGTGGCTGCTGTAGTAGCAGGCGTGGTTGTAATGCACTCATGTACTGCTCCGGTGGGAAAGACATGTTGAGGAAAGGCTTGCAGCACCGGTCCTAGCTTCACCCTGCCCAACAATTGATCCGTAGCAGGTTTCTGCCCCTGCATCTGCAAGATCTCCTGCCGTAACTGTGCCATCATATCTTTTTGTGCAACGCTCACGGCACAAATGTAATACTAAAATATTTAGCAAAAAGCTAGGTCAGCTGACTTGTATGCAAACCATTTATTTTCAATAAAATAACTTTTTTGATTTATACTTACTGCCCTACAATTCCAATTCTTAGCCATAAACGTCTATACAAATAGATAGCACAGATCATTCGTATTCTTGTAAAAGGATTGATTTAATTTTTTGTTTTATGTATAAAATGAACCCAAATTTATTATCCAGAGAGCCTGAGCAAACGACTGTTCAAAAACTTTGCTGCTTATCTCAAGGGGTATCCGGGCTGTACATTTCGGCATCCATCTTTTATTATCGATCCTATTAGTAATTGTCTCTAAATTTGGGCGCATTTTGCAACGAAATATTTATTAACTGGGTATGCTATTGGAAGAACAGATTATAAGGTATTTAAGCAAGGGGCTAACGCAACAGGAGATATCCAATCAATTGAAGGAAAGGCGTATTTACCCTTCCAGCCTTAGTTCTATTGAAAAAGTATGTGCATCCTTGCGCAAGCGCTATAAAGCCAAAACCAATTTTCACCTGGCTGTGATACTTTGCCGTAAAGGATACATTTCAATTTAAAGATGCCAGTAACGAGCATACAATCTATTTTAGACAAGCATTACAAATATGCACACTCCGGCTATTAAATAAGTCTAATCTTCTTCCCTTATGGAATATCTTATAAGGTCTATTGCGTTATCGGCTGCTTCCGCACTATCGAAGATTCCAAATGATAGGTTGCCTGCATTTACTTTATATCGATAGAATGCCAGGTACCCGACGTAATATTCGTTAAGTGGTAAAGCAAAAAGGCGGTTCTCACCAGGGTTACCCATAAGGATATGCCAGTTGGGGCCAGCCAGTAATCCCGGACTTTGTTGCTGCTGGTCGCGGATACTTTCAATACATGCGCGGGCTTGTTGTTCTGTAGTATACACGCCCACCAGCAGGGCTGCTGTGGATTCGCCTTTGCTGAAACAGTATAGATTTTCAGTAAAAAACTCCTGCAAATTCATGATAAACAGTTCCTGGGTTTGCACATCGCCGATAACGCCAAACATATTGGACGTGTCGAGTATACCACCGCTTCCTTTGAGTGCTTTATTGATAAGATCATCCACTGACATAACTACATTGATTTACACGGTAAATGTACAGCTATTAATTTTTAGTGATATCCTTTCTGAAGGTTTCTTACTATTAACAAGCCAATCTGGCAACTTGCCACGCAATAAAAGGATAATTACTAAGGAGGATGTTATGCTGCAAGGGTGGAATGACAGGTCAAAAAATTAAATACAGGAGTATGGGTCCACAGACATTATCCTATCGTTACCAATAACCTTTTTGCCTATTTTAGATCATCCCGGCCCAACACCTGAATTACTATTTTTTTATCTCCAGGATAAGCTACCAATGAAAATTTCTTTTCTCAAAAGAAGAAATTTTAAGTAGCTTTCGCAAGGTAGGCTTTTTCGCAAAATCAAGATGTTTAATCCAGAGGCTTTAATTCAATATGGAGGTTTGCTACTCGTTTTCCTGGCAATTTATGGGCAGACAGGGCTTTTTTTCTGTTTTTTTCTCCCCAGTGGAGGACTTCTTTTTATGGCAGGCGTATTGATCGCTACCGATCTGCTCGATCATAGCCTTTTTACACTATGTAGCTTAGGTGTTTTAGCCTCCTTACTGGGCAATATTACGGGCTACATGATCGGTTACAAAACCGGTCCGCTTTTATACCGTAAGGACGATTCAAGATTTTTTAAGAAACAATATTTAATAAAAGCAGAAAATTTTTATAAAAAATATGGCGGGTTAGCCTTGTCCGTTGGCTTATTCCTCCCGTTGATTCGCACTTTTAACCCGATCGTTGCAGGTATCATCAAACAAAAATTCAATCATTTCTTTCTGTTTGTGCTTGTAGGGTCTGTAGGATGGGGCCTTAGCTTTGCTATTGCCGGTTACTTAATTGGGAGTATGCCCTTTTTACAGTCATACCTAAACTATGTGGTCATAGGCATTATTGTTCTGGTTACAGTACCCGTGATAATCAAGATCATTCGGGAGTTTAAACAAAAAAAGCGCGACCACTCTTTCTAAAGCAAGACAGATGACCCCAGGCTCCTTGCTTTGCTGTTCCTCTCCAGGCATAAAAATCAGTGGAACCAAGCGCTTTTCGTAAATTTGCACTTTAAGATTAAGAAGAGCATGGAGCATTATTTTGAGTTACCCGTGACCTATAAAAATGAAAACTTATTGCTGAATGGAAGACTGGTCACCTTCGCCTATGACTATAAATTCTATGTAAATGTAGAGGGGCAGGAATTAATTTTTGAGCAGGATGATGAGCGGAACTTCCGCGTCATTGCACCGGAGTCTAATGTCAAAAAGCCCATCGAAAAGGAACTGGTAGAAAAGATCACCGAAGTGTTAAGAAGCTTACAGCATTAGCGGTATGCAGCAATATTCACTTTATTATTTTGACGGTATCATTTGTTGGTAGACTACTGGCATATGCAGTCGATAAAGAGATATTCAAATACGAATTTGCAAGTAATAGATCGCGGGTAGGTAATTCAGTAAAAATACAAAGCCATGTTACTAAAATATTTAGTAAATTTGTCGAGTAATTAGATATGCAGCAAAAATTATTCGACGATACCGACCAGCTTCATTTACCGATAGATTTATTAAACTATACGCCAGGTTTCATAAGCCCGGAAGAAGGAAATGAGTTACTGAAGTTATTACTGGAAACAGTACCGTGGCAACAGCATAGGGAAATGATATATGACAGAGAAGTGGTTACCCCTCGCCTCTCAGCCTGGTATGGCAACCTGCGTAAGCGGGATGAAGGGAAACGTGAGGCACTTGCCTGGCTACCGGAGTTGTACGGTCTGAAAGAGCGGGTAGAGCGTTTTACGGGCGAACGTTTTCAGGGTGTCCTGCTCAATTATTACCGCGACGGTAGTGATTCTGTAGCCTGGCACTCGGATAAGGATACGGTTCCTGGTGTAAAAACGGCCATTGCTTCCCTGAGCATCGGTCAGGAAAGGTACTTTGATTTTCGCCACAAGGAGGATCACAATAAAAAATATACAATTCTGCTGGGGCACGGCTCCTTACTACTTATGAAAGCGGAACTGCAAAAAGAGTGGGAACACCGGATTGCCAAATCTGCTATACCTATGCGCGGCCGTATCAATCTGACATTCAGGAAAGTGTTGGATAAGCAGTAGCCGGTCTCTAAGAACAATCGACATGAGAACTTGGAAACGGGTGGTGACCAAAAAGAGCACAAATTTTTCCCCAATTTCAAATGGATGTTTTCCGGGTCTCATCAGGCTGGTATTAAAAATATTTCGGGCAAACAAATTACGCATTTCGTATATCATGTCCATTGCAGTGTGAATAGTAAAATCACTCATCTTAATACGTTTTTTACCTCATCCCAATGAAGCGGCATGAATACTGTAGCTCCCATCTTATGTCTTACTGCATAGCGTATCGCAAGTGTGTCTCAGAGACGATTTTGCAGGAGATCAATATATCCGGTTAGCATTGTATTCCATTCGCATTCGTTCCGTTATCCCTTTTACATAGTTTAAATAATTGCTTAAAGAGAATGTGCGTTTTTTTTATTTCCTCTAAATAGCCGTTTTTACACGTGTATTTTCCGGAGATACACAAATATTATTCTTTTATCTCTTCTTCGTACCCCACCTTCGTACCAAAATTATTTTATTCACTTTAAACAAATCGTTATGAAAACAAATCGCGTTATGTTGATCGGCTATGTTTTTTAAATGCTGGGTTCTTTTACCGGCAAATATCTATCAACCGTTAATAACCCGGCCTGACCATTGGCTGTATTAAATTAGAGACTGAATGATTAAAGTGTGATCTCACTGTCGGTTTTGAGATTGTATATACTCGATTACTTGCTCTACCAAGGCGTCAATACTTACAGTAGAAATATTATTGAATCCATGGTCTCCTTTCTTTACGATGATTAGCTTATTGGAAACGTTTGCGGAATTAAGTTGTTTGTGCAGTTGTTTGGATTGTTTTAAAGGGACTACTTTGTCTTTAGTGCCGTGGAATATAATGGTGGGTATTCTGTTCATAGATTGGATATATGCCAATGGAGCATAGGGCGCTAAGGTGGTAATCACCTTTCGCTTCTCAGTATCAATGGAGGTACCTGTCATGGCAAAGATGAGTTGCTCCCTGATGGGTAATAGTTTTTTGACAAATATTCGGGCAAGAAACAGTTTAAATTTACTGGCATTAGTTTGAAGCAACTGGTTTAAGTCGGTCGGCCCGAAATTATCCACCACATAATTTACACTTGCTGAATATCTCGATAGCTCCTTGCTGCCCGGCCACATGCTGTCGGGTGTATAAGCCGCCAGCAAAGCTAAATGCGCACCTGCAGAACCGCCCCATAGACCGATACGGGTAGTATCCAGGTTGTAATTGGCCGCATTAGCTTTTATCCACCGGATGGCATCCTTACAATCTGCAATGGGAACAGGAAAATGTTTTGATTTATTTACCAGAGTATAATCAACGCTAATGGCTGCAATACCATTTTTAATCAGTTGATCTTTGAGCCGCCGCATATAGTAAATACTTTCCAGTTCCCTACTCCCTTCTACCCATGCTCCTCCATGTATGATAACGACAACCGGTACCTTTGAAACTGTATTTTGGGGAAGAAAAATATCAAGCATAAGGGAATCGTTCGCTGTAATTTTATAAGCCAAGTTCTTATAATCTGTACTACTTTGGGCTTTTAAGTATGATCCCCAAAAAAGAGTTGTTCCGCACAAAAGGAAGTTAAAAAACAAGCGCATAGGGCCAAGATTTGCGTAAATATAAACAGCACCAGACTTTTAGCAAACAATATTTGTATAAAGCTTCTCAGTTATCGGGGGCGAAACAATAGTGACTTTCTACATTTGAAGTAATCAGTATGGGTTACGTTCATTTAATATTCTTCAGAAAATCCTCCAATTGGTCACTGGCAAACGTTCGTAACAGACATACTTTTTTTTCGCCCGAGCAATCGGTAATTGTAGCCTGTAAATTATAAGACGTTCTGTTGTTGAGAACAGAACTAAGGTAATAAATATCCCAACTCTTATACTTCACTGCATTTATCTTCTTTTTCTTTATTAATTCTTTTTTTTCACCGGGAAGTATTTCCGGTCCTACCCACTAATAGCTAAGCCTACTGCCTTGCGACCTTCTGTCGCGAATTTCCCTAACAGTCCTCAGTAAAAGCAAGGTCTGCACAAAAGAAGGATCGCTGTCACTTCTTTTGCTGGCCACGGGTTTTGTAAAATTTTTCTCCACCTCATACTGGTGCCTCCGGCGGGTTATTACGGAGGTAGTAAAAATCTTCCAAAAACCTTGCTGTTTCCCAAGTCCTGTTATAAGAACACGTAGCTACGAGGTTGACGACGAGGCCATAGGCCGAGTATCAGAAAACAAATAAAAACAACCCGTATGCAACAACAACACAAATCAAAGTTAATGCGGCTTTCATGGCAGATCCAGCGCCGCAGGAAATGCAACCGTTCCAAATCATTAGTAAGTGCCTGGGCGATCTACTTAAACGAAGATATCACGTTGTATCACCTTGTTAGGAAGCACAGCCATGAACACTACACTAATAAAACGGATACGCAAAGCCTCACGCTTTTTTAATCATTTATCATTTTATCACTTTTTAAAATTATCAATTATGCAAACAATTATCGGACGTTTAACCGCAAACGCAACAATCGCAACATTAGAAAATGGTCGCCAAGTAGTCAATTTCACTATTGCCCAAAACGATCGCTTTAAAGTAAAGGGATCAGACGAAGTAAAGCAGATAACCAATTATTACGACTGCGCTTATTGGATGGGAACAGGCATTGCCACCCACCTGCAAAAAGGCATGTTGGTTGAAGCCGCCGGCCGTGTAGGTGTAAATGCATGGCAGGGCGCAGACGGTAACCCCAAAGCCCGTTTAACCTTGCATATCCAGCAAATCCAGTTGCACGGTAAAGCCAGGACAACAACCGCAAACACTAATGAATCTGCACCGGAAACTCAATCCGAAAAAGACGATTTACCCTTTTAACTAAAAACTCCATTCCGCTCCGGGAGGATAAATAAAGGAGCGGTTTTTATGAAATTCTTTAATGGATGTACCACGATAGAAGAAGTAAAGAAGCTATATAAAAAACTGGCTTTGGAAAATCACCCCGACCGGGGAGGCGATACCACCACCATGCAGGCCATTAACACAGAATATGCATTTGCCTGCGCGAAGCTGGCAAAGGGAGCCGGTTTGTCAGATGATGAAGCAGACGCGGAAATAAAGCTGTCTGAAGAATACAGGGAGGTAATAGAAAAGATCATCAACCTGCCTGGTATCATCATCGAAATTGTTGGTAACTGGATTTGGGTAACAGGAGACACCAGACCCGTAAAAGGTACCCTGAAAGATGCCGGGTTTTATTTCGCTTCCAAAAAGGTAGCATGGTATTACCGCAATGAAGCTTTTAAGACAAGAGGCAACGGCGCACCATTGGAGCAGATACGCGCCAAATATGGCAGCGAAACCATTAACACCCGTTCCCGAAGCAAAGCCATTGAACAAGAGTAGCAACAGACCGGGTGCCGCTACACGCACCTGGTTATTTCCTTCACTTTTTAAAGCTTTTATTTATGAAACACAATTTTGAAGAGCGCAAGCAAAACAGGATAGACTTTGCCAAAGAGCAGGCAGAAAAAAACAAACAAACAAGTGATAGCCTGTATAATCAGGCAAAGAAAATGGCATCCGCTATTCCTTTCGGCCAGCCTATACTGGTAGGCCACCATTCCGAAAAAAGAGATCGTAATTATCGCAATAAGATACATAACACTTACGGTAAAGCATTTGAAGCAATGGACAAGGCCCAACATTATGAACAAAAAGCCGAAACCATCGCAGATAATAACGCCATCTTTTCAGACGATCCGCAGGCATTGGATAAGCTAAGGGAAAAACTGGCGGCATTACAGGCCAGTCAGGAGTTTATGAAAGCTGCTAATAAATGTATCCGGAAGAAAGACCGGGAAGCCTTTTTAAAGCTGACCCATGCCACCCCTGAATTATGGGAGAAGATAAACAACCCCACCGTATTGGGATATACAGGATATACCGGGTATAGGCTGCAAAACAATAATGCCAATATTACCCGGATCAAAAAACGTATTGCGTTGCTGGAGAAGATGGCGGCAAAGCCCACCTCCGAAATAGAAATCAACGGCGTTAAGGTGGTACAGAATGCTGAAGCCAACCGGGTACAGGTTTTCTTTCCAGACATTCCATCCGAAGAAGTGCGCAAAAAGCTAAAGGGAAACGGCTTTCGCTGGTGCCGGTCAGAGGGAGCATGGCAACGGCATTTAACACCACATGCGGTGAATATGGCAAAGTACCTGCTTCAATCTTTATAATCCAAACCGGGTGCGGACGGTTTACCCGCACATCAATAACAAAGAGCGGTAGACGTCGCCCTATTTATTAAAAAATAAAATATACAACTATGTTACCCGTAATTCATATACCGCATGACCTTCTATTGCCCGATACCGATCAATGGCAATTTAGGTTTCAAATCCAAAGTGAAACATCCGACCGCATTTATGTTATCTCTCAACACAAGAAAAAAAAACATTGGGGCTGCTCCTGTATGGCATGGAGACGTTACAGGCATTGCAAACATCTTGCAGCGTTGGGTCTGCCTGATTTTGAACAACCCTATGAAGTGAACTTTATAAAAGATTAAAACAATGGCAAAAGGATTTTTAGACGGTTACAAAAGATATGATACATCGGGCGGCTTTGGAAACGCCGCCCGGTGGCGTAAGGCCTTTTACGAACGGATGGGAAGTAAAGAAGCCACCGAAATATTACAAGTAAAAGGAGAAACGCCCTATCAGGTTTTAGGCGTTATACCCGGGGCCTCCCAGGTAGCAATAAAAAAGACATTCCGCAAACTTATTTCTGAATGGCATCCCGACCGTAACCAGCACCGCATTCAGGAGGCAGAAGAGATGAGCAAAAAAATTATAGCTGCTTATAGCCTGCTTACTAATTGATCAATTTTAAAAACTTTTATAATGAATACACAACTAAAAGCAAACACAAAATACACAGTTATAAAAATTTCTGATTGGTTGCCCATAACCACAAAAGAAGAGATAGTTATTATACGGTATTCATCCGCCTACCAGCGATATATCTATAAGCGAAAAGGCCTTAGAAAAGAATTGATATTACCTGTTGAGCTTATAGCCGGCTGTTTTTTGAAGGCCACGATTTACCCTTAAAACTGGACATTGAAATCGCGCATTTTACAAGTAATGGCCATTTCAACTTTGTTAGCGATAACCCGGATCAGTTAAGACAACACATTTTAAATAATTGTATCAATACTGATCCCGATCTGCTGGAAAAAATAATGGTTACACTTAAACGAAGAGCGCACAGAAAAGGCAGCTATCGTTATGCCCTGCTGTTTGAGAAACAGCAGTAGCATATTATTTCAAGCAAACCGAGGACGCAGCTCATTTTTTAACTATTCAAAATAATTACTATGAAAAGAAATTTAGTTTTAGCGTGCAACCGCTTTTATATAATACAGAGGATCTAAAAGGCCCGCTCACGCAAGTGTTCTTTGCACGGCAATTTGCGGAGTACGAAGGCGCTTTTTACTATAACCGACTTGCCCGCGTATCCTTTGAAAGGCCGGGAGTCAATAAATCCATACCCGGCGGAATCCCGCTAATAGAAACTTTATTGCTGGGTGAAAAACAATCAGAGCACAGTACTTTGCATCTATGTATCCGGGCAGCGCATTCCTGCTGTAAGGTGGCTACCGGGTATCACCCCAGCCGTACCGTTGTGCTACATCCGGAATACCGTACCGCCCTGTTGCTGGATTATCTTTCTGACAAGGAAATCGAGCAGGTATTTGCTTACATCTGGGATCATCCAGAATGGATAGAGCCTGTCGATCCGCCTCATTCAGGTTTGGATTAGACACCCATTATTATAGGAGAAAGTGGCATTTTTATAATCTTTTTAGTGAAAAATGACCGCTTTTTCTTTTTCCCTTGCGTGATTTTTTCGTAAATTGGGGTGTGAACTTTTGGGAATTTAAAGAAGATCATTCAAGGGGCTACTATCTGCCGGCATCCAATAAATCCGCCCGCGATCAGGGCGGGCAGTTGGTTAAGGGCCTGTTCTTTTTTATTGCTAACCTGTTTAGAGCTGTATGGACGTTGCTTGTTGGATTTTGTGCCGTACTGTTTATGCTCTTTAACGGGTTATGGAAGCTCATAAAACGCTAACCCGGCTAAACTTTTCTTTTGTCAAACACCACAAAGAAAAGTTCACAAAAGAAAAATGCTCAATGCCAAAAGGTAACCTCCGGTTGTTATTTTTCTTTTCCGGGCGGTTGCAGTGTGTGCAGTTTGCCAGCCATATCAGACAGCCCGGCTTTTTGTAATAACTCCATGCTGATTTGCTGAAGCGATTCAATGCTGCCTTCGCCTGACGCCCGCACCAACCCATCCAGCGAATCACCTGGTTTGATTTGCAAACCTTTCTCAATTACTTTCACCAACAGTAAAACGTTTTTTCGAGGAATGCGTAGATCTAATTTTACCGCGTCATTCATACCCGGTGCGCTCATAATTGTTTCATAGAGCAGCGCGACTTCTTTTTCACTTAACATACTTCACCTTTTTTTAATCATACGAGTCGTTCTTACGATTACAAAAATATATAGTCGCTTTTAGATTGTGGCGATTTGACCGTGCCGTTATATGACACGGTGATTTTTTTTGCCGATACTGCTCTTATTTCTAGTTATAACAATACGTCTTTATTTCCTGTAATTACAAATTCCTGGTTATATTGTACCAGCCTTTTTAAATGATTTATACCAAATAGCAAGAAGATTGGACTATGAATCTTTCAACAGAATATGCTATATATTTGAGATTATTTCATAAGATAACAATGTACTCAATGCCGAGATTATTTTGTATCCTATTGCTTTTGCTGGGCGTTAGATTAATTTCTTTTTGTCAGGACCATCTTTTATTTGACCAGCAGTTTCTTAATGATACTGTAAAGCTGATAGGTATGGATTCTCCGTATGACGAAAACAGAACCTATCAGAGATACAATTTTTTTATCACTGATAAAACGGTTATTGATTCGCTGATCAAAACTGTGAGATATGGCGAACGTGCCAGGAATATTATGGAAAATGACAACTTTTCGCTTATTGTTACTGAAAATAATAAGATAGTTGACCGTTGGTCTATTAGTCCTAAGTTCAATAATATTAATACGGATGGGAGTCAGAATGTCTTTGATATCGGTATCCTTGACGCACTTTCTTCACGTTTTCCAATGAAATATAATTATTATAAAAAGGTATTTTCATCAATAGAACAATATAAGAGTTTTGAGGATTCTATGCTTTTGAAGGAAAGTACACTTTTTATCTATAAGCCTGATTTTAGGTATGAGGGCAGTTTTGATGTAGAGTTCCCTAAAAATAGAGAGTTTTCGGATGCAAGAAAAGCAATAGAGTACATCAATAAAATACTGGAAAAAAAACTTGATAAGTCAAAATTTTCTGCGGTATATGTTTTGACAGAATATAACTTGAATAATCAAAATCAGATTACAATTACAATCAGTTCGCCCAGATGGGTTTTCAATGAATTCAATGATAAAACGGTTAAAAAAAAATCCTGGACTTCCGCTGAAAATGATGCAATGATTTTTGAAAGATTATAGGCGATTGCTACGTCATTTCATGATGTACACGGGAAGAAACTTTCTATCTGTTCACTATTTGTTATTCCCATTTAAACAACTCATATAGTTCAGCAAGTGGCTGTTCCCATTCATTTTTGAAATCAAGTCGTTCACGCTTTAGCATATCGTTTGAGTAAACTGTCCTAAAGTAGGTAATTTTGTTTTTATTATCACGGTAGCAGTATGCCTGTCCTTCTTTAAATTGAAATTCTATTTCTTCCAAGTTGTCAGCTACAGTGTCGGTAACCCGGACAGGACCTAATATGTCGGAATACATAATTGCTTCCGACCCTACTTGGAAAGTTGCCTTCTCGGAATTCAAAATACGTTCGGCAAATCTCTCACAAAAATGTGCTGTGTAAATCCTTACCCACTTATTCCAGCTTGTGTTCGCCATAAATCCGGTTGTCGGAATACCACCATTGGAAATATCAACCGTGACCAAAATCAACCCTTTTGTAGTTCTGTAAGGCATTCCAATGGACACGAACGGTCTTTCTTGAAATGGGATTTTTTCGCAATAGAAATTGATCTTTGCACCTTTAAATTCTTCATAGGATTTTATCCACTTATGTTTTGTGATTTTAAATTTTTTTTGACGCTTTAATTCTTTTTCAAGAATCCGATTGAATTTTGGATTAGTGATCTCAAAAGACTGCTGAAAGATGTCAGCAATTTCACCTAATGTCAATGTTTCGACTGCGATTCTTTCCTTCATTATGCTTGGTAATTATTGTTTCTTTTGGATATAGTGCTGTTGGCACTAACATAAGTAGTAAATATACTAAGGTTTGACTTTAGCTTTAGTCAGTGACCACCGGCAGCTTTCCCTAGAAAGAGGAAGGTCATGACTTTTCTATTCAACCGTGCCATTATACGACACGGTTGAGTTTCGTATAAAGCGTTGCACATAGTTTTGCATTGTCATTGAATTTGTGAACCTGAAAATGTGAGTTATGACAATCAAAGAAGCAAACGCCATAGACATGGTAGCTTACCTGTCTGTGGCCGGTTTTGAGCCCGCAAAAGTGAGAGGCGAAAACTATTGGTATTATTCCCCATTACGAATCGAAAAAACACCGTCTTTTAAAGTCAACCGCCGACGTAATCAATGGTACGACTTTGGCGAAGGCAAAGGCGGCAACCTGCTGGATTTTATTTTGCTGTATGAAAACGTTTCTATTTCAGAAGCCCTCAGACGATTGGAGCGGGCCAGCGATCTGCCAAAGTATATTCCAGAAGTACTACCATCGGAAACGCCTGCAATAGAAATCCAATCCGTCCATACGGTAAGCTCCGCTGCACTGATCCGCTATTATCAATGCCGCCGCATAGTAACCGAAATAGCCGATAAATACCTGCGGGAAGTGCGGTATAAAAACAGGGAAAAAAATTACTATGCTTTAGGCTTTAAAAATGATTACGGAGGTTATGAATTACGCTCTCCGTACTTCAAAGGGGGATGCCATCCAAAAGGCTCCACCTGGATCAAAAGCGAAACAGAAAATCTGTCCGTTTTTGAGGGCTTTTTTGACTTTCTTTCTTACCAGACCCTCCACCTGAACCAGGAGGTTCCACAGTGTGATTTCTTAGTGCTGAACAGTACCTCTTTTTTTGAACAGCAACTGCCAATAATGCAGGCTTATGAACGTGTGTATTTGTATTTGGATAACGACACAACCGGCACTAAATATACTACGCTTGCCCTTGCTGCCGATCCCGCCCTGTTCAGCGATGAACGCCATTTGTATGCAGGATACAAAGACCTGAACGACTGGCACCAACATTTTGGTACCAGCCCCAGGCCAGCGGCCTGATCGCCACAAAAAGGTATGCCGGTCATTGAAGACCGGCATGACTTTCAATCCGCCTGCTGCACCCTTTGGGTACTTGCGGGCGGGCAATCCCCATCGCCGGCTCGGGGATGGCAAGGTGTACCAAAAGTTGCACTTTTGGACCTTGCCCTTTCAATCCGAAGTCGTTCCAGGGAAAAAAGGACAGAGGGATTTTTATGGTTTCCGCACTTGGAACTCGTGCGGAAAATTTTGAAACCCTGTCTGCCGACAGGCAGGCGTGTAAATGAAATTGTGATGAATGAAGAAAAAATAAACCCAAAAAGGTGGATTACGATCCGGGTAAAGCCGGATGAATATACCGCCGTATATAAATTATATAAGCAAACGACCTGCACCAAACTCAGCCAGTATGTGCGCAAAGTACTTCTGCAAAAGCCGGTGGTTATTCTCTATAAAGACGAAGCATCCGCTGAAATTTTGTCAGCCTTAAACCAGCTCTCCAGGGAGCTTTCAGCCATCGGAAATAATTTCAATCAAACCGTTCACAAACTGCATACTTTGGATCATATCCCGGAGATAAAAATATGGGCGGAGCTGACAGAATCCGGCAGGCAAAACCTGCTTAAAAAAATAGAAGAAATCCGTGTTTCCATGAATCAAATCCGCCTGCAATGCGCCCTCAAATAACATTTCCAACGAACCTTATGAGGGCGCTTAATTATCATGAAAAAAAAGTGCAGAAAGGAGCTGCCGAATTGCTTCACGCTCATAACTTTTTTAAGCTGCCAAAGGAGCTGAATTTTTATGATAAAGAAGATCGGTTTAAAAATTTAATGTCGTTAAATGAGCGGGCAGAAACAAAGCTAATCCATATATCGCTGAACTTTCACCCGTCAGAGAAAGACCGGTTGGATAAACCATTTTTAGTTCACCTTGCCGATGAATATATGAATAAGATCGGCTTTGGAGATCAGCCATATTTGGTATATCAGCACGAGGATGCCGGTCATCCGCACATCCATTTGCTGGCTCCATTGATAAAAGAAGATGGCAAACGCATCTCCACCCATTTTATTGCAAAGAATATTTCGGAACCGGTGCGCAAGGAGATGGAAAAACAGTATGGGTTTATTCCTGCCGATAAGAAAGAACAACGACGGGAGGACGAAAAAAAACTAGTGGTTACGCCGGAAAAAATACAGGCCGGAAAATCTGCCACCATGCGCAGCATTACCAATGTATTGGATCATGTCATTGACCGCTATAAATACACTTCGCTTAATGAACTGAATGCAGTTTTAAGATTATACAATGTAAAGGCAGATCGGGGCGCTGAAGACGGCAGGATTTATAAAAACCGGGGCTTGACTTATGTAGTAATTGATAAGGAAGGTAAAGCCCTGACAAAACCGATCAAAGCCAGCGCTTTTCACAGCAAACCCACGCTGGACTATATTGAGGAAAAATGTAAGGCGAATGAACACAAACGACTGCCGGATAAAAAGCACATCAAAACGGCAGTGGAATGGTCAATGCAATCCGGCCCCAGGTCATTAGCAGAACTGGCGAAGCTATTAAAGAGGGAGCGTATAGACCTGGTTGTTCGGCGCAACGAGCAAGGTCGAATATTTGGCATGACCTATATAGATCATGAAAAGAAAACAGTATTTAATGGTAGTGATGTAGGCAAGGAATATGCAGCAAAAAAAATGATGGAGCGATTGGAAATGGTTCCGCATCAGCCGGAGAAGGAGCAACAGAAACAGCAGTCTGTGGCCTATCAAAAAGACGATATCCAGGAACAGCAGCAAACCGGAAAGGAAAGTACCGGGAAGCAGCAACCCATAACAAAACAGAAAAGCAGTGTACAAACCAAACAACAGGGAACCGGCAAAGAGCAGGATAAGACGAAGAGCCAGGAAAGGGAACCGGCTACCGAAGAATTGAGCAAAGGAGCTGCTAAAATTATTGAGCAGGTCGTAGAGCCGGATAGCGGCGAAAGCTGGGCAATTAACAAAGAGATGCTTACCGAAGAACAACGCAAAAAGAAGAAAGGTTTTAATAAGCAATGGGAACTATAATCATTCATTTTAAAAACAGTGGAGTATGACAATGAGGACGAATGAAAATGAAATGGGGTTGAAAAAGATCATGGACATGACCCGGCTGATCAGCGTGGCAATATTATTGTTGCATTTTTATGATAGCTGTTATGTTTTCTTCCAGGAAAAAGGATGGGTACATGCCATTAGTAATACAATATTGGACAATATTCATCGGACGGGGTTATTTGTGAATTTCCATAAGGTGAAATTTATTGCATTAGGCTTCCTGGCTTTATCACTCTTAGGCGTGAAAGCAAAGAAGGGCGAGGAGTTTAATTACCGGCTGGCGATTGCCTACCTGGTAACCGGTCTTACACTCTATTTTATCAGTGGCTTACTATTCTGGATGCAGGCCAGTAGCATCGCTATTGCCTTATCCTATATGGCAGTAACAACTTTGGGATTTATTTTCTTTTTAACAGGTGGTACGCTGCTGTTCCGTATTATTAAAAAAAAACTCAGCGGAGATGTGTTTAATACGGTCAACGAAACCTTCCCCCAGGAAGAAAGGAAACTGGAAAACAAATATTCCGTTAATATACCCACGCGGTATAAATTAAAAGATAAAGAGCGTTCCGGATGGATCAACATTATTAACGGATTTAGAGGTGGCGTTTTGCTGATGGGCCTGCCTGGAAGTGGAAAAACACTTGTAGCAAAAGAGATACTAAAGCAACAGATTGCTAAGGGTTATGCGCTGTTCATCCATGACTTCAAGTATCCCGATTTAACAAAGGTTGCCTACAACCATTTTCTGCGAAACAAACACCGTTATAAAGTTGCTCCCGAGTTCCATATCCTGAACTTCGAGGACATACAGGAACGGTGCAACCCCTTGTTGCCGGATTCAATCCATTCTATTACAGATGCGGCATCTGCTTCACGCGCCATTCTCTTAGGGTTAAACCAGGAATGGATCGACAAGCAGGGCGATTTTTGGGTGGAATCGAGTATCAGTTTTATTACAGCTCTTATTTGGTTTTTGCGTATTTACCAGGATGGGAAGTACTGCACGTTACCCCATGTTATCGAATTGGCCCAAATACCGCTGAACAAACTCTTTACTATCCTGTTGGCTGAACCTACGCTGGAAGTGATTGCCACGCCCTTTGTCAGGGCCTACGAGGAAGATGCAGGCAAGCAGCTCATTGGGCAAATTTCCGGGGCCGCAATCAGCCTGGGAACGCTTGCCAGTGAAAAGCTCTATTATGTACTTTCCGGTAATGATTTTACAATGGCGATTAATGACCCCAAAGCGCCCCAAATCATTTGTCTTGCCAATAATCCACAGGTGTCAAATATTTACTGTGCGGTAATCTCTTTATACCTGAATACCCTGCAAAAACTGCTGAAGGAGCAGGAAGAGCAGCCTTGCGGTATTTTGTTAGAGGAATTTGCCAATATAAGCTGGCATAGCGCTGACAAGTTTTTATCAGTTTGCAGAAGTTACCTGGTGAATGTAACCTTAGTAATACAGGATGCGAGCCAACTCATTTTGCATTATGGTGAAAAGCAGGCCAATGTTATTTTATCAATGGTGGGTAATATTATTTCCGGTCAGGTTACGGGAAATAGCGCCAAATCTCTTTCTGAAAGATTCGGAAAGATCATGCAGGACAGGCAAAGCCTTACCATTAACAGTAGCGATACATCCCTCAACAAATCCAAACAATTGGATTATGCTATTCCTCAATCAACCATATCAGGGCTTTCTGCTGGTGAGGTAGTTGGTATGGTAGCAGATAACCCCGGCCAGCGTATCCAGCAGAAGATGTTTCATTCACAGGTACGGCATGATTTTAATGCGCTCAAAAAGGAAGAAGCCGCGTACGAACCCGTGCCGCAGGAGCAGGTAGATAAAAAAGCTATCCGGGAAGCTTTTCTCCGTGTTAAACGAGAAGTTAAAGCCATTGTGGAGGATGAAACGGACAGGATTATGAATACGCCAGGGTTGGCCGCAGTGATAGTAAGAAAATAAAGAAATTTGATGGGTCTTGAGTTCTAAAATGACTAAATGTAATTATAGAACGGTGTCGTTATTTTTAAGTTCCCGTTGAATAAATAAATTTTCCTGCGAGGCCAAATCGATGATGTTAGTAAATGCTAAATCCTGTGTAGCTTCTTTGAAATCTTCGTCAGAATTTTGAAAGGATGCTAAGACAATTACTTGCTGATTTCTATATTGCTCTAATTCACTCAAAAATACCCTGAAGTTCTCCGTAGCTGCTGACTGTTGCTGTGGCTCGTCAAAAATCAAAATTAGAAAGTGATTGCCGGAACACTCAATAGATGTGTTTATTAATGTAGTGTAATAAGCCCATTGTGCTCTAATAAAATCGCTGGCAGAGGATTCAAATCTAATGTCCACTTGCTTAATAAGATCATTAGCCATTCTGATTTCGTAAACGGGTAAATATTTTTCGGGGGAAATTTTTATGGTGTTTACTGGCTTTGAAGTGAATCCAAATTTTTGTAGGAGGGATTTAAAGTATTCCTCGAATTCTTTCAATTTATATGCATCGCTAGAAGATAAATAGGAATTTGATACATTAATCAATAAGGATTTAGCCTTTTGATACTCCTGCCCAATTCTATAAAGATCAGATAAAAGCAGCTCGAACTCTTCTCTTAGTCTATATAAAAAACTCAATTCCCTTTCCAAAATAACTTTCCTTTCAATTACTTCTTCTGACGGCAGACGATCATCACTTACTAATGTTTTTTTTAAAGATCTTATTCTTTGCCGATTACCTTGAATAGCTTTCTCAAGACCCTCTATTTTAATGTCCTTTTGGGAAATATTTGTCTTTAAATTGCTTACAAATGCCGCAATCATTTTACGCTGGGCATGTAGGTAACTGATATTTTCATCAATTCTCATCGGAACGAAATGCAGATGTTCCGTTAAAAGGGTGTCATTAATTCTTTGGTTACACGTAGGGCATATGCTATTGCTGATTTTGATGTTAGAGTCGAGGCCAATTTTTTGCAACTTTTCAGCGTCCTTATTTTTCCTTAAGTCTTCTTCTACATTATTTAACTGAGCGAGATATTGTCTGAGTCGTTCTCTATCTTGGCTTACTTCTGAACTTAAATTTTCATACACTAACTCATAGCGTTCGGTATTAATTTTTAGCTTGTCAAGCTCGTTCTCAATTCGTTCAATATTGTTATTAATAGGCACATGCAGTTGCTCTTTGGCTTCTTTCAAGTCTTCATTTAGAGTAGTAATCAATTCAGTTAACAACAAGGATTTGTCACCCCTGGTAAACCTCAAGTAGGGTTTTGTGTCTTGCGATAAAATCTCAGGAGCATTTGGAATTCCAATAACTTCACTGCCTCCTCGCTTAGCAGAACTATTAATATTATTCACAGCTCGGTTCCAATCATCATTTATTTCTTTAAGTTTATTTTGAATTTCCTGTCTTTTCGCTGCCGTTTCAAATACATCAAAATTGAGAATGTACTCAAAGACCTTTGCGCTAGCATCCCGTATTTCATAATAAGGGATATTCGCATAAAAGTCTGACCAACCAGCTTTTTGCTCAATAAAATGGGCTGCAGAAATTAGCGGAAGAAAGAGTTTAACCCTTTTTCCGTCTTGATTAATAATTTCTGGTAACTCAGCCCCAATAAATTCTTCTAAAAATCTATGAAAGCCCACATCTTCGTTTGACGCCCCACCCTTATCATGAATATACATTGGCTGTCTTCGTAGTTCCACTCCCGGAGTGGTAATAAGAGTGCCAAAAAAAACTTCAACAGCTTGCGGCTTTATCTTTTCATTTACAACAAATCGCTTTGTGGTAATAGTTTCTTTGCCATTGGAAAACTGAAGATAAATTTCGGACTGTATAACGAAATTCTCTTTTTCTGAAATCTGTCCATTATTATTTATTAGTTCTTTTACAATCGATTTAAAGACTGATTGTAATGCTTTCTCATTCCTACTACCTAATATTTCTTCAAATCCAAATCCATAGAGTAATGCACCGAACAATGAACTTTTACCAGAAGTATTGTTGGCTCTGATAATATTCAATCCTTTCTTGAATTCAATCATTCTTCCAAATGCTCCCGTATTTGTATGTATTACTACTTTTATTGCTTCAATCTGAATCATACTATTTATTAAGCCCGTCTGTTAATTTATTAATGAACTCCTCTGTTACTTTTTGCTTTCCAATATAGTTGAGAAAGTTTTTTTCACGAACAAAAAGATCCTTATCCATTTTTATTTTTTTTTCCAATGCCAAGCCTATTTCCGTCAGCACGTATTTGTCATCGTGTAATTGGATTAGACCTTCACCTACTGCATAGTTTAAGGCCTTGTTAAGGGCAGGCTCAACGCCCCATGAAACTATTTTGGAGAGATCGTTATTAATAAACGCCATTCTTATAAACGCCATATTTTTTTGGGATTTTAGAGCCCAAATAAAAAAATGAAGCTTGTTAAGCGAAGATTTACCTGCTCTACATACTTTATCCAATATCAATACAATTAAACCAATTTTATACATTGGCCGATAATCAGCATTCAATGGGAGGTCTCTTGTTCTAAATCCGCCCTTTATGATTTCAGTTGGCATCTGCTGTTAGTTCAAAATATAATGGACAAGTAATAATCCAAAATGAAATACAATAATTCTTTAATCGAATGATTGTTGATTCATCCAAGTGAGGAAATGCAGCTCTGATTCTATTTTCAATATAGTCCCTTACTTCGTTTACAAACAAGTTAGGCTGAATAACTCGTAGAATGCATCGTTCTTTTAGTTCGTCTTCAACGCTTGCTAATAATTCGATAAATCGCTGATGATTGTCAGGTTGTGTGCTTCGCCATATTCTTAAAATCGATTCTCCATTTAAATAGAGTCTAGCTGTTTCATCTGTTAAAGCATTGGTATGTTTATCAATATTTTCATTTTTTCCAGAGGACCTAATTCGTATCTCATTTTTTTCTAGTGCTTTTTGTACTAAGTCAATTTTTGTATCTTTCCATTGAATGATTTTTTCATCATTTGAATCTTCTAAATTTGGAGTGATTGCTAATTTTTTACCAGTTTGATCAAAATATTCTCCAATCTCAGGAGCATAGTCATCACACTCATGAACCAGTATCTGGAATGTGGCATTGTCTATAAATGGGAGATCCCACGACTTTACTAGGTCTCTTTTCGTGTTGCAGTGAGTTAGGAGATCGTGATGCCCCATTCTCGGAGTAATTAGAATCCAACATTTTAATTTTGTACCTCCAAAAATTTCTAAAAGTTCTTTTTGATTAGTTTTAAGCTTGTTGATATCGTCTGTAATCTTTTGCCGTTGTCGCTCATAAAGTTTTTTGTTCTCTTCATTAATTTCAGGACAAAAGCACTGAAATGCATGCCCATCTTTTGTATAGCCTTCTATACCAAAATCACCTGGCGATGCCATTACTCTTTGGTAGCCAACGCTCATATATTTTCTTTTAAGAATTACTTGAAACATATTCTCCCAAGAACTACCGTTAAAGCTGCCATAATTAGTAACAAACATCGAAAGCTAAGTTAGTTTTAAATTTATCTATTTCATTTCCCGATTAACATTTGAATTAAGATAACTAATTGAATTAGCTACTTATGTGAAAATAATATAAAAAATTTATATATTAATAGACCAACTTTAGAATTTAAATTGTATAGTACTGATAAAAGTAGTCCAAATTTTATATAATCGGTTAATAATTAACAATAAATAACGTCTATTCTTCCCAGTATCGGCAGGAAAAATTCCGCTTGCTTCGATGCCGCCCGGGTTCACCAACCTGTCCACCACAACCCTGCAAATGCCACAGATCCGATTTAAAATCTAGTAAAACGGCCCTATTAGCTACTGAAGGAAATTTCTTATTCATCAATCGCCCCGTACCTCACATCACTCCTTGCCTTTATTGATATCTTTATACTTTTCCATTATATCGTTCAGTACTTGTGGAACGGTAATGAGCGGTAACCCTTTTCGAGGTATATAATACAAGATATACTCATCAAACGACATCATTTGATTCCCCAAATTATTCTGCCCCGTATATGTAATATAAGCGTCTAGACAATCGCCCAGGTCCAATTTGCCCTTTTGAAAATAATCTTGATAAAGGATCAGCGTATCCAGATTGAATAAGGTGAGCGCCTGTACCCCGGAAAAGTTAGGTCGCTGTTTAATTAAATGCTGGAACTTACCATCTAAAAAATAATTAACACCTTCTGTTTCCAGTGCCATGTCAGTGTAAACCAATATAGGATAAATTTTCATCTCATCAGGTTCAATAGGATCGAAATTGAATTTACCTTGCTTTATTGTCTGGATACTATGGAGTAGTTGATGTATCGCTTTACTTTGTCCCTTCGAGGTTGTCTCAAACTTTTCAACCAGTTCCTGCTTAATTCGCTGGGCATCGCCACTGACTTTAACATCGCTTCGGATGGTTGTATCTTTAAATTCAAATAAAAAGATACATTTATCTTTACGCAGGTAGAAGTCTGGTTCCCCTTCCTTTAAATAAACTTTTAATTCCGTTCCGCTGAGGCTTGTATCACTACAATCTTTAAAGCATTTCATGACTGCGTAAAAGAGCAAAGTTTCAGAAAACCGGTTGCCCATATCCCTTTTAAGAATACCAAAATTAAATTCTGGTGCTCTCAGTTCTTTCATTACGCTTACAAAATCAAATAGGAAACCATTATAAAGTTTGTCAATGAAAAAATCCGGATTTAAGAATAAGTATTCTCCGGGCTTAAATTTGTAAAGTGGAAATTGGCGCAGGTGACGGTGATCCTCTATTGCCCTGACTTCCCGGTCATTGGCGCAAAAAGTGTCTAATATGCGAGTAACAAAAGAAGCGCTTTTGGGAATGACAATTTTATTACTTGTCTGCTCATTTCCAATCACATTAAGGTATATATCCAAGATGTAATAAATGTAAACGGAATAGTGCTTCAAGTTATAATAGTCGAAGAATTTTTGGATATATTGAACATACTCCGGGTCATTAATGCAGAACTCGAAGAAGTAGTAAATTTTTATAAAAGCAACCTTGTAGGATCTTTCTATATGCCTTTTAAAGCCTATCATTTTGGATGGCATTACCACATTCAAAAATTCTTCAGGGGTGCCTTTTACACCATGGTCAAATAATGGTTGTTCTTCCACCACTGATAAGCGGTTACATAAAAGTAGCGAATGAAAAAATCTGCTCCAATCTGACATGGAAAAGCTATCTCGCTTTTGATTATTTTCTTTGAGAACATACTGAATAAGCTTTAAGCAGGCATCGGGTGTTGTCAGGAGAAATGCCGAATTGTCAAACACGCTATACCTTTGCATATAGGCGACAATAGCAAGCTGATCTTCTTGTAGAACTCGAAACATTAAATTTACTAAAGTGTTTGCGTGGAAGGCTTTTTTATTCGCTGTCAGGCTCGTACTAAGCATATGAAACCAACCCGATGCCATCTCAAGAGTCGCATACATGGGTAAACCTTCGAGCATCTCCTCAATACTTATATTTATGTCGCTCCCGTAGATTGCCCCATGCGTGAGCACGTATTGTTCTGCATATGCTACATTTTCCATCTTCGGAGAAATTGATTAAAGTGATAAATTAAATACTCCAATCTAATGAACAACTTTGTTTGTAACCAGTTTTGGCTCCCATACTTTTTCATAGTAATTTGGTGTTACAGGGCCAATTCAGTTGCAATCGGCTCCTCTGGGCAACTCTGCTGTTAACGTTACAGGTACTTCTTTAAAATCCAACCCGCTTGCGGGTAACCCTCTTCACTATCATATTTGATATAGGCCCATTGTTTACTGCTGTACATTACCACGACTTCAGTGCCTGGTTGAAGAGTAGCAATTATTAACGTTTTTTTCTTGGGCTTGAGTTTTAGTTCACAGCTGCGCTTTATCTGTATCTTCTGTGTCGTTTTATTTACCTCCTGTTGAATGTAGATTAAATACTCCTCCAGTAACTCTTGTTTTTGCTCCACTTCAGTCAAAGTCTTTGTTACCTTTTCAGCCGTTTGATCGGTAAAAGAAGCAATGTATTGATGAATGGACATCAGTATAACAAGTATTTCAATTAATTGCCACATTTTTTTTCTCAGGTTCGCCTTCGGGGCGGGAGCTTTTACCTGTTCCAGAATAATGTCTATCTTTTCTTGGATATTCTTTATCGGTGCATCTGGAAGCAACATCGAAAGTTCCCGGCTGCGCTGGAAAAACTCGCTTAAGTTTACATCGAAAGAGGAACTTTGCTTAGCGGTGTAGTGCCTGGATATCTTACCGGCTATATTTTCAAAAATACTCTGCAGGTTCGTTAATTGAGGCAGAATTAAATTTTCAGAATTCAATGCAGCACTGAAGTTCATTTGAGTGATGGCTTTGTGAAGACTGGGTTGTGCTGCGTTAATGATCCCTAACTTATGAAGCGGGGCGATCATTTCACTCGCGAGTCTATTGCTCTGGATGGCATCATGAAGGGGTGTAGTTAACTTAATTTTTTCGAAAATTTTATTGAGAGCGTTAATGTGAGGCTGCATGATACTTTGTTGCTCAAATGCTGCTTGGAACTTGCTCTTGGAAGCTTGAAGAGCTTCCACCCAACTTGGAGCTTTAATGATGCTTTGCCAATCTTTTGGTTGATACACGGAAATAACTTTATTTGTGGTGAAATGTTTTTCTATAGATTTTCTTATTATTTAACATACTTATTCAACTCCTCAACAAGCTGGTAAACGGTCGTGCAAGGACAATGAAGATAAAAGTCCGAGCGGGACTGATAGCTTTCATGAAGTTCTTTAGCACGTCGTACGGCGAGTCTCTGCTCCTTGCTATCATGACCCCCTAGTAGTTCATAAATTGTTTTACAAAAACCTGCTTGCTTGGATTGCTTTCTAAAACTGGTAAGCCCCCACTTTTCTTTTAGTATTTCATAAATATTGTTTCGGTTCAGTGCCGTATCTATCTTTTGATAGTGCAGCAGAAACCAAAGTTCAAAAGCATCATTGGACCAGGCAACCCTTAAGCCATATTGATTAGCCTTCACAATGGATTGATTAAAGTCTTCTCTTTGAGTAGCGGCTTCATCTGCTTTGATATCGAAATCATAAACACACCATATTTCCCGATCCTGATACTCCGGATGGGATCGAAGTAAAATGGCATAGTCTACAAGGGCTGACTTAGATCCCCGCCCTCCTTCTATTATCACCGTTTTTCCTGGTACCCGGAAGCTTCGGAAGTACTCAGGTTCTGTATTTAATCCCTCACAAATGATAAGGAATAACTTGGCTTTCTGAAATCTGTCTTCCAGGTAGGGATTTTGCTGGATGCCCAGTCCTATAGATCTGAGATAATGTAGATTTCGTTCAGTTTTACTCGGTCTTCTAAAATCACTCATCTTCATGAAGTTTATGAGTGATAAGATCATCGAAGTCATCCAGGAAAGGAACGGCATTATAACTCCCTTGCAGGTACTCTTTCTCATACGAAGCATCTTTTCTTACACCCTTGTATTCAATCAGTGTCCTTATAGTGCTCATGCCATATTTGTCTTTATCTACGAGTGCAATCTGATCACGCCTTAACTTGCCTCTGCGTAGTAAGCCCGTGTCGTGGGTGATAAATATGAGTTGACTATTGTGTGGGTTAGTTTCTTCATTATTATAAAGTTCCACAATTTTTAAAGTAAGGTTCGGGTGCATGCGGGCGTCAAGTTCATCAATGATCACAGGCGTGCCTGAGTTAAGTGACTCCAGCATCAGCGCACCAAGACCAAAGAGTTTCTCTGTTCCTTCAGACTCCCAGGTACCGAATGGGACAAAGATGGTATTAGTGATTTGGCCGTCATGATTGTATACGGAATGACGGGAGAATAAACCTCTTACAATGGATTTGTCATCGACCGGTTTGTTTTCTATATCTTTTATATGCTTTCCCGAATACACTTTAAATTCCTGGATTTTCAGGTCTTCGACTCCCGTATCTGCAGATCTTAATAGTTCTTTGATGCCTTCTTTTTGCCAACTCGAACGACCTTCAATAATTTGTAAAGCGTAATTGATACCCTTTTGGTCATTTACACCATCGATAATCATCATAGAAAGCAATGTCTGCCTGATGCCACTGCTAAATTTATTGCCACTCAGTGCTGCTGCGGTAAGAAAAAGCGCATCTTCCCGGAATAGCTCGCTGGGATCGGTTTCAACCTGATTGTAAAACAGTTTAGAGGCAATAAAGCGACTCTCACTGACGGTCAGGTTTTGCCCTTCTCTGGTGAAATACTCGCCTCCGTTCAATGTGGCTTCAAAAAGCCACTCATAGATTACCTTATTTTTTAGTATTTGAAATCCATAACGGAAAGGCTTATCCTGATGAATAAAGGTTAACTCAAAGAAAACAGGTTCTTCTTCCCAGTCAGTAATTAACTGGTAACGGTTTTGCCAGATCAATCCCGCCATCCCTTCGTGACTAACTGAATTACTTATCATGTTAACGAATATGCCAATCGCCTTAGCCAGATTCGATTTTCCACTTCCGTTGGCGCCAACTACGGCCTTCGATCGAAGCAGCCTAATTCCTGCACTTTCAAAGACATGATCTTCGTTAAGACCATTATCATTGGAACGTAGAGGAGAGGCCTGGAGGCTGAATTTTTGAAGGTCTCTGAAGGATCGGAAATTGCCTATCTGAAATTCTATAAACATAACCAAAGATACCTTATTTGTGATATTTTCACAAATGTTATTACTGAACACACGGTGCCAGTGGAGCTTTTCTAGTAAACAGATATTCTGATTACATCCTTTAGCTTATGTTTCACGATTTAGGGATCTGCTGACTCAAATGCTTTTCTAAGTTTCGATAATTTGAGATTCAGTAAGTAGCAGCGTTAAAACAGATTGAGCTACACCCTACATTTCTTAGATCATATACGCTGTTCTCAATACCCGAAAGGGGGAGGACCTGAATAACCTCTGCTTAATAAGACGATCAAATTTTTGAAGGTTATAGTACTTTCGAGCTCAATCTATGTTCAGTCATATTCCCTTCGTTTAAGGAGATAGTTTAGGAACGGTCGTTAATGATAGTTTACGTGGAATATCTTGCTTACTGACCACTGATTTTTATTACATACTTTAATAGGGGCCTTTGAGTCTGAAGATCATTTGAAACTTGAATAACCCCATAACCAAATTCCCAGTCAAAGGTGGCCTCACCTTTCCCGTATACAAAATCCTCTTTTTTTAATTTAAAATCTTCATCATCTTCATACCCGAAAAAATTACAAATACGATCAAGTAACCTTTCTGATTCCGAATAGTAAACGAATGATGAGTAGTTTTTAAATACTTTTTTGAATTCGAGAATGATGGAATTTTGTTCACTGTAGTCATAAATAACGGCATAATTAAAGAAGTTAAAGTAGAATACAGGTAATTGATAAGCATAGGTGTTCACTGCTGCACCATCATCTTTTAAATATTTTTCAACCTGATTTTCCTTCTTTATTAAGTGATACGCATCTTCCATAAAGCTATTTATATTATAGGTAAGGTGCATTTTGGAGCTTATTACTTGAATAAGTTCATCAGGTGATAGAATAACCGTTGGAATATTAAACTCTTTAAAAAGGACCTTACTTTTAGTATCGAGCTTCTTATCCAGTACAACAAAGTAGTCGCAGTATGCAGAATAAAAAGAATGATCGGCGTCAGTCTGTATATTCATCATATTGTCCGTAGATTTAGGCAATTTATCAGACTTATAACCCATCATATCCAGCAACAGATAAGCTGTGGTATAATACTCGTATCTTGAAGCGGGCTCTTTTTTATGTTTAAAACAGGTATCTACAAATTCCTTAAAGGTTAGGTTCGTTTTACGGTCTGTCAAAAATTGATTGATATTTCCAATGACTTCTTCGACCTCCCAATTGCCGGCGTTTGATTCCAATTTAAATCCTTTCTCACTGATCGTTTTTCTGAAATCTTTATAATAATCCTTGTCAGAAAGCAGATTTTTGGAAAAGGGCATTACCTTCTTCATCAGATCCCACATCGATGAATTGTCATTGATCCCGGGAAACATTTTCTGGAGTAAATCCTCGTTTTCGGCGTTTACTCTTATTCCTGAGGGAGTAAGTTTATAGAGTGATTTAATTAAACCTCCAAAATTTCCCAGACCTAATTCTTCATCATTTAATTCATCCAGTATTTTTTCGAGATCTATATTTATAAAGGCGTCCTCATTATCCTTCTCGTCCTGAAAATACTCTTCTGGTGTTACGCGAAACACTTCGATCCCTTCGGTGCCCCATCTTAGCAGATGGTGTTCTGATATCTGCCCTAATAAATTTAAATCCTTATAAAAGCTATCGTTCTCCAAACTATAACTTTTCATCAGATCTTTGAAATGGGCAGGAGTATAGGGGAATTGCAGTCGGTCTCGGTGTTCAATGATAAAGTTCCTTATTTCGGAAAATTCATCTCGCTTTAAATTACTGATGACACCCCAATCCAAATAAATACGTATCATCTTTATTAGTTGAGTATTTAAATTCCTTACGCTTTTCAGTATTTCCTATTACTAACTTTGTTCCATCATTAAGCACCCACTATTTCCTGTTTATCAAAGTAGATCATATCTGCCATAAGATAGTAATGCTCGTCCGATCCTTGAAGTACTTTTCCATTCATGATCACCTCAAAAAGAGGAAAAGTTCTGACATAATCTAACTCTAATCGTGGCTTACCATGACCATTAACCTGTGGAGGCATACTATCCAATGCGCTTTTCATCATTCGACATCCTTGGCTGTCGACATCATTTGAACTTAGTGTATACCTTTTTTTAATCATTAGATTATTGATTTAATTATAGCCCCTGTCACTTTAGTTCCTACTGATAAACTGTAACAAATCCTCATCTTTACTCCAGAGTTCCGTCGTCCTTTCCCAATAAAGGAATGCTTCTTGTCTGCTACCCATAGGTACACCATTTAATGGCCGATCAAACTCGTCAGCAGGGAATTCATGTTTATTTTTAATCAACTCTTCGGTCACAAAAGGATGTTTTAACTTTGCTTCTTTAAGCGCCAGCTTTGCATTTTCGAAGTCTTCAACTTTATAATAAGCTACTACTTTTGCAAATAAATACTCTAATGCACTATCATCCTCCAAAGTTAACAGGAACTTTAAAAGCTGATCATACTTTTTGAGGAATAGGAAACATTCAGGAATTAAATAACGAACGCCCTGATTGTCCCTGGAATTGAGTTTCATCAACTGTTCAAATTTATTAATTGCTTTTTGATATTGTCTTTCTTTCATGTATTCAATACCAATTGCCGCAAATGTTCTTAACACAGGTCGGTTGTCAAGATATCCCCAAAGTAGTTCGTCATTATTAAAGTCAAAATCGAAGGGGAATGCTTCAAGAGAGATAACATGTGCTTTGTATATTAATGCATTGCCCTCTGTAGGTCGGTTGGTTTCTGGGTTGAGTTTCAATTATTTCATTTACTTCCCAAAATAGTTCGTAAGTATCCTCCACAATTTTTGGGTAAATGGTTCTCCAATCTCCAGATAAATCTTTTTGAATAGTGGTTTGTTCTATCATAATAATGGCAACTTAGTAATATAAATGAACTGTTCCAAATGAATTGACTTTTCTGTTAGCTATTTCATCCAGTTAAATATAGTTATGACTTATTGTTGACCAACAAAACTTTTAAATCATTTAAAATTCAGGTTTGTCGAATCCGGTCTTGCCCATAGATTTTGCAAGAAACTGAGATTAACGGGAACTTTTCAGAAATTTTATAGCCTAGAAAATGTAGAATAAGTATTTTCTTGGACTTCCGCACTTTGTATGCCTTTGTGCTTATTGCCCAATTACAGTCTACGGCTCTTTATCATCTTGGATACAAGACAAAAATTCTCGGACTCGGCATTGGCTTAACAGAATATAGTTTAAAGATTTTTTTAAATGAGATTGAAAGAAACAAACTCAGAATGCGAAACTGTAGTATCAGGGTATATCTTTTTACGAAACACTGCAAATACAGTTTTAAACATTTCATTCAAAGTATCTTTCTCAGTTTGAAAGGTAGGGTCGGTAACGCTGAGTGTAGAAATACGCAAAAATGTATTAAGAAAATTATTCAACAAGCTCAAACTTTCATCATCCAACCATGCCCAGGCCACAAAATAAGCTTGCTTAAACTTAGCGTTTTCTTCGATCGTTACTTTAGAGCCTGTGTTCAGTGCTGCCATGCTTGAAAGGATTTTCTCGTAAACCTCTCTTTGCTTCAGGACGAATTTACTCTTCGAGGAAAATTCATACTTGACTGCTTCAACTTTGGTTGTGATTACTTCGATATCCTGTTTTGTTGCCATATTTTTACCCTTTTCCTTAACGTAGCTTTGTAAAAATAGCATATATGCAAGAGCTGCAGCGTTCATGATAATAGCGATAATATCCATAATAGTTTTAGTTGTTAAGGTAAATAGAATTTATGATCTCTAACATCAAAGTGATGTCCTAAGATATGACTAAAGGGTAAAATTAAAAATATTTACCTCAAAATTTTTGACTGTTAAACTCTAGGTGCCGCATTGTAGTTTTAGAGAAAAGTATACAATTTCAAACGTAATGATGCATTGATATTCGCGCTCAAAACATTATTATCTGCTACATTAGCGTATGGGTTGACAATAACTCTGTCTGGTTGCCTTAGTCGTACCTGTTCTATACTGTTTCCTGTCTAAGATTGATTAGAACGGCTCATTAAAATAACAGGCAAAACAACGCTACTATCTTTAATGGTAAAGGAGGGCGAATTTGCAGATGTGTTTTCAAAACAGAAATTCATTCATGTCTTGTCTAAAATAGGCTGACACATTCTTTCAATTTGTTGCACAAAATACTTACATTTGTATTGACAGGAAATAAGCGCTAATAAGTAATTAAAATCGGCTGAAACGCAGTCCTGACGCATATTACATAGAACTGGTTTATAGCCCGTAGATTGAGAATCCAGTCTCGGGAACTTTTGATTAATTTTCTTAACTTAGCATAAGTTCTTTTTCTGCACTGTGGTGTGAGTCATTCGGTGAGTATTGATATTTGAGATTTTACAAGTGATTGAAAAATAGATTAATAGGGAAGCGTTTCGAATCCTGTCTTCCCGACTAAAGTTTTTTTGAAAGAAAGGGACAAGTTAGGTGAGTAAATCAGTGAGTATTTTAAATCTGATTTCTGAAACTTAATACTGGCACGGGTTTTAGCGAATAGCTGTCGTCCTGTCTCCCCGACTTTTAATATTGATTATCAATATTTTGTAAAATTAGGTAGTTAGATAGGTAGCAATTTTACCGTCTGACTACCTTTTTTATTAGTCCGGAAACGGAGACAACCAGATGGTACCCGCACCCGCATTGGAGATGTGAAGCTCAATTACCTTTGCTGCTCATTTCTAGGTTATCCATAAAGCTCAATTAATAGCTGTTTGAAATATGGGGCACTTACACTACATAATCTTGATAATCGTCTTGTCGTCTTGTTATTTGTACTCTAATTTTTTTTCGTTCGTTCTCAAGTTCGGCTACAAATTCACAATCAGGAAAACAGTCAAGTATTTTAGTATCTAATTCCCATTCTTTAGTCGCTTGTGAACTCTATTTGAAAATAGCTTTCATACTCAAAGAAATATATTGGAAACTCGATTTTAGAATTTACTAAAGAAGTTTTAATGCATTCAATGTCTGTTTTTCGATTTACTATAATTGAAATTGCCGTTTGGTTCATTGAGGATGGCTGTTTGTTTAATAGGGCAACGGTTCTTGGCTTGTCGTAGTGGGGCTTTTCAGCACAACTTGATACAAAGCACGCAGTTCAAATTTAGCACAAATTTTCATATGAAGAATGCCCGACCTCATTACGCCGAACCCTTGTTGGCAGCATGTGGTTCTGTCTGTCGGGAAATGCTAAAACTCAATTTTATAGCTTATGTTTGGTATAAAAGTCGCTTCACGGTTGGTGTCCACCGTTTGATCCTGGTAGTTGTAGCGAAATCCTAAATACTCCTTATACTGTGTCAGGTTGATGATTTTGAGTGCAAATTCGTGGGCTGTTTTCTTTTTGTTGATTTTGTAGCTTGCCGTAAAATGGCTTGTAAATGCAGGCGGATATTGTTGTGAAAAGGCTTTTGTTTCGTCAAAAACCACGTCTTGATCGGCAAGTGATTGAGTGGTGTTTATTGGCGAATAATGGTCGCCTCCTTGAAAACTACAACGTGTATTTAAACTTAAAATTTGATTTTGCTTTTTACCCAACAACCACTCTTTACCAATTAAAAAGTTTGCAGCAAAATCGCGATTGTAGCGTGTGTCTCGCCATACATTGTCGCCTCCCTGATATTGAGAATTGAACAACGATACTGTTGCCATATAGTAATAGCCTTTGGACAGGTATTTCTCAAAGGTAATGTCCAATCCGTAATTTCTTCCTTTACCTGAGTTTTGAAGTTTACCGTCAAAAAACCAATCGTTTTGTTGATTGATTAAAGAAAACGAACTGCCTGCTATTACAGGCACGTCAAATAAATGCTGGTAATACGCTTCAATTTTCAGGTGGGTAAATTCCGATGTGCTGATGTCGTAGCCCAACACCAAATGATGTGCTTTGGTAAACCCTAAATCTTTATTAATATATTGGTTCAGATTGTCTTTGATAAAGTAATAGTTTAATCGTTCCAAACGACTGTGCAAACCATACGCAAGACTAAGTGTTTGTGTAGTGGCAAATCTATATTTTATGCCCGCTCTCGGCTCTATTGACCAAGCATTATTATAGGAAAACCATTGTCCTGTCAGCCCAACGTTTATGCTTATTTTATCGTTAATATGCACCAAAGAATTGCTGTAAGCCGAACCTAATGTGCTGTTACCTCTCTCGTCAACAAGGGTCTGCAATGCTGTGCCTGTTGTTACATTTTTCAGTGACATATTGTAGCTCATATTTGTGACTACAAAACCCGATTTGTTGGTGTGCTTCGCACTGAATTTGGTGTTGAGAAATGATGTTGCAACAAAATTATAGTATTTGTTGCTTATCTCGTTTTTTGGAAAAGGATTAAAAGCACTGTCCAATCTTTCGCTGTACTTATCAATTCCGTTTGCTGTTGTGGCGAAGGTGGTTTTCAGATATTGTTTGTCATTCAGTAAAATTTTGTGGCTGATTCCTGCTGCTCCCATAAACTGTTTTGCATCTTCATTTTCTCTGTCCAAATCATACTTCCATTTGCTGATATTATCCTTCGCCTTTGCGTCAGAATGGTCAAGCAAACCCATTCCCCATACAGAAAACGTTCCTGACCTTTTTGTGGGGAAATTTAGTTTGAATGACAAATCCTGATAGGTTGTTCCTGCCGCATTTTCAGGCAAGATAGGTGCAAGTAAACCTAATGTAGAGTAGCGGTAGTTGAAAATATATGAAGATCTGCTTTTCTTTGAAATAGGACCTTCCGAAGCGACATCAATGCCTATTGCACCCAATTGAAAAGTATGTTCGTGTTTTTGATTGTTTCCGTTTCTCATAAAAATATCAAAAACACCCGATAGGGCATTATTGTATTCGGCAGGCATTGCTCCTGAAAAAAAATCGGAGTTAGCTAAAAGCTGTGTGCTTAATGCGGTAAGCCCGCCACCGCCAAAAGCAGATAAATCGGCAAAGTGATTGGGATTTGAAATTTCAACGCCTTCTAATTTCCATTGTAAAGATTGCGGGCTGTTTCCCCTTACCACAATCGCATTGTTGCCTACATTGCTTGATACACCTGCAAAAGCGGAAACCAATCTTGCAGGGTCGTCAAAACCACCTGCGTAACGTTCAGCTTCTTCCACACTCAACATTTTTGCACTTACGGTAGCCATTGAGTTAAGCGGTTGTTCCTTGTTCACTTTTGATTTAATCACAACTTCTCCCAATGTGCCTGTGCTTTCTTTCATTGTAATATTCAACACTACCTCTTTAGCTGATGTTACCTGAATTTCTTTCAGCACAACAGGTTCGTAACCCATAAACGATGCAATAATATTGTATCGCCCAACGGCAACATTTTTAAGCGTAAAATTTCCCAAACTATCCGTAACAGTTCCGGTTGCGGTATTTTCCAAACCAATTGAAGCATACGCCAATGGTACATTAGATGCTTCGTCAATAATAGTCCCCCGAATAGTTTGCGTGGGTTGTTGGGCAAATATGCGTGTCGTTATAAATAAGAGTATGATTACAAAAATGCTTCGCCACATAAATTTGATATAATAAACTTTACAAAAGTTCTATTTATCTCAATCGCTGGCAATACTGATTTATCAGTATGCGGCAGCTATACCAACCCTAATTTTGAAGCCAACATAACCGCTTCCATAGAATTGTTTACGCCTAATTTTTCTAAAACTCTTTGCCGGTAGGTATTTACCGTGTGTAAGCTGATGGCTAGTTTATCCGAAATTTCCTTGCTTAAAAAACCCTCTTTCACTAATTTCAATACTTCTGTTTCTCTTTTGGTAAGAGCAATGGCTATGCCTTTTTCCGATTCAATAAATGGGATGATTTTTCCTATTCTGAAATTTAATAATTCACATACAATGGATTCGTCCAGGTTCTTTTGATTGGGTGAAATGTCCAAAATACTTAGTGCCAACCAAAGATTGCCTTTGTTGTCCAATTCCAAAACCTGCTGTTGCTCAATAACACGAACATAATTGTTGGCGGCATTTAAAACACGAAACTCACTAATGAGTTTATAGTTTGCCTTTTCATCGGTTGGAATATTCTGGAAGAATTTCAGCAAACTTATTCCGTTTTTCATCAACATTGTAAAATCGGTCGGGTGAATTTTTGAATCCAAAAAATGTTCCCCGGTTGTTTGAACTTCCTGCAGGCTATAGCCTAACATTTCTCCAATGTTGAATGAATTAAAAACGTGTCGTTTTTGGCAAAAGTCAAAAACAGTTATAACTGAGTTTCCTATTTTAGCCAATTTTTGCAAGCTGTATTTATACCTCTCAAGTATTGAATAGTCCAGGTCGTCCTTTTCAAATTTTTGCTGTTCAAGCAACCTAAAGTAGGTTTCGTTAATGTTTGCTGCTTCTTCTTCTGTCATCTGTCACTTTCTTTTGCGGGGCGGTCGTTTTTACCATTGCTGCCAACGCGCCGATTGACGAAAAATAACCGTTTTTAACGTTTGTTGTCGATTGTAAGCGTTTAAATAAAACGACTATATTTCCAAAAAATGAATTGGTCCAACAGGTTATTACTGTCGCATATGATGTACTTTTATATTGGACTATATTTTTATTTCATTGATTTTTATGTAGTTATGATTCTGCTAATTTAATGATAATACTGTAGATAGAAAGTACTTAATATGAAAAATAGATTTTTGATGTTGGCATAGCCTGAAAAGTAAAAATGCCACGCGGTGTTCCGGGTATGTAATTTGTACTCGCCCAATTGCTCATGATCTGTTGTTATCCATGCAATCGTGCCATTTTTTTTACACTTTTTGAGAGGATTCGAAATGGATTCGAATGTGCGACCACCGATAAGCGTTAAGAAGGAGATCAATCACGTTTATGCGCGTATTACTGTTGATGGTGATGAAAAAGAATTTCCGACCAAAGAACAAATTGCTGCCAGCGGTTCAGGCAAATACTTAGCTGAAGCAAAAAAGAAATAAAATGGATGAAGAAAAATAAATGCAAAGGGTGATTCCTGCTCTATTAAAAACTTAACATTATGAAAACTGGTCAGATCCTTGTTAACCCATAAAAAAATATTTTTAATTAAAATAATTATAAATACTGCAAATACCAGACTTATACTACCCATGAGTTTAACCAAAGTTCTGCTTAGTTTATATATAAATGATACTGCTTTATTTCATTTTGTTTATTGATTAAGTAAATTTGGAACGTATTTTTTCATAAATGTGTCCAACTAAAATTAAGTATAAGTGATGAAAGCCAGGCTACAGAGCTTTGGCAAGCCATTAAAATGCAACTATTAAACCTATTATACATTGAAAATAACTAAAAAAAAGACCCGTAATGTTCCAACCACCTATAATAAGGAAAGAACAAAAGATAAACTGATCAAAGCGATAGGCAAAATCCTTAAAAAGGAAGGCTTCCAGAATGTTCGGATTAACAAGGTGGCTGAAATAGCCGGGGTTGACAAAAAAGCAATATATGTGTATTTTGGCGGGTTAGATGGATTAATAAAGGCGTATCTGCGACAGGTAGATTTTTGGCAAATTGAAAAGCAGAAATTGGAGAACAACAATAATAAAGAACTACCTGAAATCACCAAAGATTTCATGTTTGAGTTGCTTAAAGCAGACTTTCAATATTTTTCCCAATCCTCCGAAATGCAAAAATTGGTTTTATGGGGCATAAGCGAAAAAAATAAAACCATTCGTGCCCTTACAGACGAAAGAGAAGAGCTTGGAGAGAAAGTATTTCAGAAAGCTGATAAAATTTTTAAGGATACCGAGGTCGATTACAGGGCTTCAATAGCCATTCTCGTTTCAGCTATCTATTATATAGTGCTGCATGTTAAAGGAAATGGCAGTACCATGTGCGGAATAGATATGTCTACAAAGGAGGGTAAAGAAAGGATGTTTAAGGCATTAGAAAGATACCTGAGTTTTACTTACAAATACGCTGATACGCCCTTATAAAAATACTTCATAAAACACGATTAAACCCCGTTTTGAAGCTTCAAAAACGGGGTTTCAGCTATGTTTTTTATTCAGTGCTGCATGTATTATTGATTTCATTATAAATTTTACTAATAACTAATTAATCTATAAGAAGTTGATTGAAAAACACCGATTGGTGGAAAATATTTGTATCTTAACATCGCTATTACTTCAACTAAAACGATGAACAGCAATATGAATCATCAAAAATTTATAAATAACGTTTATGAAACTATTTCAAAAGGAGTAAAAAGAGGCTTACTGCATTTGATCCAGGATGGCACATTAACTACCGATAACAAAATCGGTATTAACGGTTCTAAGCTATACAATTTCACCTCTTGCAGCTATTTGGGCTTAGAACATGATGCACGGCTGAAAGAAGCTGCAATAGATGCTGTTCAAAAGTATGGCGCTCAATTTTCAGAGTCGCGGGCTTATGTTTCTATAAAACTCTACGAGGAACTGGAAGAATTAATGTGTGAAATTTTTGATGCACCAGCAATCATTGCCCCCACCACTACATTAGCGCATTTATCGGCCATACCTACCTTATTAGAAGTGGGAGACGCCGTTATTGCAGATCAGCAGTTGCATAACTCTGTACTCAGCGGTATCAATGTTTTCCGGGGCAACTGGCCTGTTCATTTTGAGGTGCTAAGACATAACCGGATGGATTTGCTTGAAGAGAGAATTAAAGCGTTACAGGCAAGCCATGATAAAGTGTGGTATTTTGCTGATGGTATTTACTCGATGTTTGGAGACAGATGCCCGACCGAAGAAATTTTTAGTTTTTTAGAAACTTACGCTTCATTTCATGCTTACATAGACGACGCGCATAGTATGAGCGTCTTGGGAAAAAATGGGAAGGGGTATGTAATTGGTAACAGGCCCATTCATGAAAGAATGATCATTGCATCCTCTATGGCAAAAGCATTTGCTACAGGTGGTGGCATTTTAGTATTCCCTGATAAAGAACTGGCAGGAAAAGTAAGAACCTGTGGGGCTCCCTTTAACTCATCCGGCCCCCTTCAGCCTGCAACGCTTGGCGCAGCAGTGGCATCGGCCAAAATCCATCTTACTGATGAAATTTACCAATTGCAGGATGAACTGAAGCAACGCATCCAATATGCCAATTCACTGTTTAGTCAAACCTCACTACCGGTTATATCAAATTATGACTCTGCGATATTTTTTATAGGAACCTCTAAAGAAGAGCTAGCCTATGAAATTATGGAACGGATGATGAAAAGAGGTTTTTTGGTCAACCTCGGCGTATTCCCCGCCGTATCAAAAAATCATTCGGGTATTCGGTTCACTATTACGGTATTGCAGACCTTCGAGCAGATAGAAAACATGATTACTGCACTTGATGAGGAGTTCAGAGAGGCCTTACAACAGCACAATTACTCGTTTGACCAAATTAATAAAGCCTTTACACAAGTAGCTGGTTTAGACAAAAGATCAATAGGAACATTCCTGACCTAGTAATTATAGAAGCAACCCCGAATGTAGAAATCTATATCCGGCGTTGATACATTTCCTTTCTTCCTAAACCTTTCTTATATCAACCTGATACAAGTGGTCGGCGACCCGCACCCAAATTCTGCTACAATTTTATGCCGGATCTTATACCAATGCGAATATTTTTGCTTTTTAAAGCCTGAAGAATATTTGTTTCTTATAAGTTGTAGTACCCTCAATCCGTCAAGTATAATATCACTTTTTCCGACATATCTACATGCGCCCATTGATACAATTAGTTCCGTCAAAAAAACAATGGAAAAGACATGTATGATCACTTAAAGAAAGAAAACTTTCACATGGAGCTATCCGGCTGCGTGAAAGTTTTCTATACGTTTCATAGGTTCTAATTTATCATAGGGTATCTAAATCTACTGGCATATTTTTTTCCTTGCGATAACCTCTTTCGCCTATTCCATATTACAACTGATAATAGTAAAAAAAGATATTGCAGGTGATAAAAATACCATTTGGCACCAAATTTATCACCATTTGGTGAAAAATTAAAATTATTTTTTTTATCGAGTAATATTGGGCACGCGTTTTTGAAAATTTTTGATATCCAATTGAGTAATTATGTAACTCGAACTATTAGTACCGAAATGATCTTATTTTGAATACATTAGCTTGTGTTCTCCTTATTTATACAGTAGATAGCCAGACCAATCCCTGTGCTATAAAAACCGAATTAAAATTTAAAAACTGTAACCTGCAGGACTGTTACGGGCATGCTTAGCCTTTATAGCCATCCTGTTTTCACATTTTATTTAAAAATCAGTGGTATAGTTTTTTCTTAATACTTATTGTTCAAATTAATCCTGCCATTGGCAATGATGTTTTAAAGTACAAGACTATGATACGTAAACTTAAATCTGGTAAATACCGAATTTATTCCAGGCATCCTGACAAAAAGACAAAAAAAAGAAAAAATCTGGGAACTTTTGATTCACTGGAAGCGGCAAAGAAGCATGAAAAAGAAATCCAGTATTTCAAACACCATTAAGATCAGGCGGGCAAGGTTTCAACAAAACGAAACCATTCTATTGGAGCATGTGCAGATAAATGAAATAATCAACTGCATGATATAGTACTATTTGCATACATATAGGATGAAACTATATTTAATATCATCCAAAGTATGCCTTCATCTGTTGAGTTATTTATGCCGTCCCGCTAGCCATCCCAGAATTTGAAGTCACCCCAGATTTCGATATGAAAATTCTTCAAATATGCCCAATTCTGTTGTTCTACTTTGTCAATGCTCGTAAAACACTCACGGCTGCAAGCGCTTTTTACAAAGTCCTGCATTTATTTCATTCTTTTTAACGAATAACAATTCCAAAAAAAATTCCCGACACATAAGGCATATCGGGAATTGATAACTCT
The DNA here is from genome assembly GCF_054779315.1 of Niabella aquatica. Taxonomy (NCBI): domain Bacteria; kingdom Pseudomonadati; phylum Bacteroidota; class Chitinophagia; order Chitinophagales; family Chitinophagaceae; genus Niabella; species Niabella aquatica. The sequence continues at coordinate 238 of NZ_BAAGYM010000025.1, read as the reverse complement.
TGTATTAAACTTAGATCTTTATAGTTTCTGCAACCTTTTTGCTTGCGTTTTATCTGTAACAGGAACCATACTTATGGCATAACCACCGCCGGGAGCTGACGTCTGAGTAAGTTTCGATTTGTTGGTCACCACAGCTTTTCGAATGGTATACGCCTGGGGGTTGGTTTTATAATCCGCATCTTTAGCATCGGCATAGATAGTGGCCTCATATAATTTGCCCGGCTCCAGGAAATCAAAC
>NZ_BAAGYM010000024.1:0-21663 GCF_054779315.1 Niabella aquatica | reverse complement strand
CGAACAGAGAAGTTAAGCCCCTTAAGGCCGATGGTACTGCACCACAATGCGGGAGAGTAGGTAGCTGCCATTCTTCTTAGAGAGCCTCACAAAAATGTGAGGCTCTTTTTTATGCATATATGGGGGAAACAATTGCTGAGTGCCAAAAACTATTACCTGGTATAATTGTAAATAGCGTACGGGCTAGCCCGTTATAAACCATAGCTTATCACAAAGGATAATAGTACTAAAATAATTGCAGAAAAAATAGGACACTGCTTTTGTCTGCTTAAAAATTTGAATGTATTAGAGCCTTAAATTTCATTACTGAAATTTAATATAGAATTATCTTAAGCGAAACGAAGCACCCGGTTGCCATAAGGATAGCTATCATAGCCGGCTCTTATTATATGATTTCTGTATGTATTTTTAACATAAGTATTTATTTTACAGATAATTTGTAATTTTGATGGTTCAACATGAAGTTTTTAATTGCAGGGCTGGGGAATATTGGTAATGAATATGCTCATACAAGGCATAATATAGGTTTCGACGTGGTAGCCGCATTTGTTCAGAAGCATGGCGGGGTATTTAAACAAGACCGTTTGGCTTTTGTTACAGAAGTAAAATGGAAAGGCAGGCTTTTTGTGTGTATTTGCCCTACCACATATATGAATCTGAGTGGTAAGGCTTTTAAATATTGGCTCGAAAAGGAGAAAATCGGACTGGATAATACCTTAACTGTTTTGGATGATCTGGCATTGCCTCTTAGCCGGTTACGAATGCGTGGCAGTGGTAGTGATGGTGGGCATAACGGTTTAAAAAGTATCCAGGAAACTATTGGATCTGTAGCTTATCCCAGGCTGAGGTTTGGCATAGGCGACAATTTTCCAAAGGGTATGCAATCTGAATTTGTATTGGGAAAATGGGCGAAAGAGGAAGAGCCTGTGGTAAAACTAAAAATTGAAAAGTCAGTAAATGCTATTGAGATATTCGCAATCCAGGGATTAAATGCCGCAATGAACATGGTAAATAATTATGTAGTTGATTGATGGTATGAATTGACCTGTAGAAAACTCTAGAATTATGAAAATTTTTTGTATTGGCAGAAATTATGTAGCTCACGCTAAAGAATTGGGTAACGAGGTTTCGGAAGAGCCTGTTATTTTCCTGAAGCCCAAAACTGCTTTACTGAAGCCTCACTTACCATTTTATTATCCCGAATTTACCAATGAACTGCATTATGAGTGTGAGCTTGTTTTGCGGGTTTGTAAAAATGGCAGGTATATTAATAAAAGATATGCGCATCAGTATTATGATGCCGTTACACTTGGAATAGATTTTACTGCCAGGGATATACAAAATGAATTAAAGCAAAAAGGTCTTCCATGGGAAAAGGCGAAGGCATGGGATAACTCTGCCGTATTGGGAAAATGGCGTTCTTTGGATGATTTCCCCGACTTAAAAAATATTAATTTCGGTTTTTATAAGAATAATGAACTGGTTCAGCAAGGTAACTCCGGTAATATGATCTACGGCTTTAATACTTTGCTGGCCAATATTTCTAAATATTTTTCGCTTAATATTGGCGATGTTATTTTTACAGGAACGCCTGCAGGTGTAGGCGAAACCTTACCCGGCGACGAACTGGAAGGCATTTTAGAAGATGAAATTGTTCTTAATTTGAAAGTGGAATAAAATTCCCGTTATATTATTATTGAGTAGCTGCAATTTATTTGCAGCTTTTTATTTAGTTTAACTATCTTTGCAACATTGTTTCATAAATTGAAAAGAGTTGAAAACATAAAAAAATTTTGGGCGGTAGTACTCCTGTTGATATTTACGATCAGCATTACTCCCAAAAAATATTTTCATGATCTTTTTTCCACCCATACTGACTATGCTTTCAAGCATACTGATTCGGGGAAAAAAGAATTCAATGCTTATAAGTTTAATTGTGGCCTGGTAAATACGATAGCTGTTTCTCCATTTTTAGCAGAAGAAGCGGTTGCTACCATTTTACTGTTATTTTTTGCCGCACCAGCCGCAGATAAATTAGAACCCGCATTATTCCAATCAGAATTTGATCTATGTCTTCGCAGGGGACCTCCCACAGTTTAACTGAATAATGATTCTTTCTTCTCAGATTCATTTTTTATCTGTTTCTGATTTTATCAATAATATCCCACCGCGATGCTGTTACAGGGACTGCACAATAGCAGCCTTTGTAATACTACATCCTAATTTATATACGTATGCAATTAAAATATATTTTTTCATTCAGTCTGTTATTCATAATAAATATGCTTTATGCTAATGAAGATAAGGCCGGTTTATCAGGAGTGGTTAAAGATGCAGCTACGCAGGCACCTTTAGCTGGAGCTACGGTTTCTATTCCGGATCTTAAGCTTTCAACTCTTACTGATGCAAATGGTATTTACAGGTTTAATGCATTATCTAACGGACGGTTAACAGTACAGGTTTCATACATAGGCTATAAGTCTAAAGTAGAAACGGTTATAATTTCAGGTACATCAGTACACGACTTCTTATTATTTCAATCTGTAGTAGAAAATGAGAACGTAACTGTAACCGGTGTTTCATCAGCCACCCGGCTAAAGCGCACTCCGGTTCAGGTCTCTATTATTTCCAGGAAAGACATTCAGCAATCGATGGGTATCAACTTACTGGACGTGGCCGCCCGGGAACAGGGGGTCTCAATAGTAACTACAGGGCCTGCAATAGCCAAGCCTTTTATACGGGGATTAGGTTATAACCGGGTGGTAACAATAAATGATGGAGTACGGCAGGAAGGACAGCAATGGGGAGATGAGCATGGATTGGAAATGGATGAATATAGCGCACAGAAGATTGAAATATTGCGTGGATCGGCATCATTAATGTATGGCAGCGATGCTATTGGGGGGGTAATTAATATTCTTACAAACACGCCTGTAGCTAACAATACGGTGCACGCTAATCTGCAAACCTCTTTTAATGGTAACAACAGGATGTTTGGACAGTATGCTAACGTAACTGGCAATATCAATGGCTTTAACTGGAACGCTTACGGAAGTATTAAAAGTGCCGGTGATTATAAAAACAAATATGATGGGAGTGTGTTGAACAGCAGATTTGGCGAAAAGAATTTTGGAGGCTATATAGGGTTTAATAAAAGCTGGGGATATTCGCACCTCGTATTTTCAAATTTCAACCAGAAAGTAGGAATGGTAGAAGGAGAGAGAGATGAAGAAGGCAACCTGGTACTGGAAGGCTATACTTTAGGCGGCTCCCTGGAAAAAAGCAGAAAACCTTTAGCCCCATGGCAGGGTATTCAGCATACTAAAATAATATTAGATAACTCTTTCATACTGAACAATGGGAGCCGGATAGCTGCTCTTATTGGCTTTCAGCAAAATAAACGTAAAGAATTTACAGATCCGGATGCACCTGATGAGCCCGAAGCTTTTTTTGATTTAAAAACAGTCAATTACAACCTTGCTTATCATTTGTCAGAGAATAATAACTGGAAAACCAGTATTGGTATTAATGGTATGCGGCAGCAAAACCAAAACAGAGCAGAAGAATCGGTTATTCCAGATTACAACCTGTTCGATGTTGGAATCTATGGTATTACTTCAAAAACCTGGGATAAGATCACTTTAACCGGAGGATTGCGTTATGATATAAGAAGTATTAACAGTAAGGCTATGGAAGAGGATGGTGAGGAAAGGTTCAGCGCTTTTACAAAAAAATTTTCCAGTCTTTCAGCAAGTCTCGGGGCAACATATGAAATGAATGAGCATATATCCCTGAAAGCAAATGTTAGCAGGGGGTTCAGGGCTCCTAACCTGTCTGAGCTGGCGGCTAATGGAGTGCATGAAGGAACAAACCGCTATGAAATTGGCTATCAAAACCTGAAGAGTGAAGTATCCACCTCTGCAGATGCAGGAATCGAAGTAACAACTAACCATATTGACATCAGTGTGGCCCCCTATTTCAATTATATCAGCAACTATATTTTCTACAACAGGTTACAGACGAATAATGGGGCAGACTCTTCAATAGATGGGGTTCCTGCCTTTCAATTCAACCAGCAGAGTGCAAGGTTAACAGGTATTGAAGCGAGATTTGACATTCATCCGCATCCATTAGATTGGTTGCATTTTGAAAATACATTTTCTTTTGTAAGGGGCAGGTTCACTAATGCGGTTGATGGTTCTTATAATCTGCCGCTGATAGCTCCGGCAACCTTATTAACTGAGCTCCGGGCCGAGTTTCCGCGGGTGTTAAAAATATTATCTAATTTTTACGGTAAAGTTGAAATGAATACCGTTGCTTCTCAAAATAATTTCTTTGCGGGCTATGAAACGGAAACAGCTACAAAAGGCTATGTTCTTTTTAATGCAGGTATAGGGTCTGATATAAAGATAGCAGGCCAAAAAATATGCTCAGTAAGCGTTGGAATTCAGAACATAGGTGATGTGGCTTATCAAAGCCATTTAAGCAGATTGAAATATGCTGATGAAAACCCGGTAACGGGAAGGATTGGCGTATTTAATATGGGACGAAATTTCAATGCGCGATTAATTATCCCGCTTGAATGGAAGCTTTAAAAAATTAACAGGCAACACTGTATTCAGGGTGTCATGTTGTTTTATGACGCCTTGAATATTAATACGCTATGATTTTAGGAATATCTTTCTTGATATAAGAATATAAAAACCCATAATGATTGTATAACACTTGCCCGTTGATGCAGGTTGGGCTTACTGTTACCTGGTAAAGAGCCGGGATCTATCCCACCGGGTAAAAATGACGTGATACCTGCCTGGTGCTGAATTTTCCAGTATATATGTTCCTTTAGTGTTTGTACCTGTTGAAGTGGAGACCTCTTTCACAGAAACGGTTACATCGTCTAGCAGACAGCCATTTTCATACAGTACTTTTCATTGAAGAGTACCGATTTGTGCAATGGCTCAAAAAGAAATAACTATAAATAATAGTATTAATCTAATTCTCACCCTACTAAATTTGAATTTTTCTGATTTATAAAATGATCTTGTAAGCCTGTGACTTTTGCAAAGTATACCAGCCTGGGAATATAATCCCTAATGGATGGAGACACATGAGAAAGACAGTAAATAAAACAGGAGGGGCTGCTACTCAAAAGCAGACAACAACTTGTTGATTTTCCCTTTGAATAAATTTAACTCTTCGTTTTGCTGTATAATGAACGTATTATCTTCGAAGCGGCCCAATACATTTTCCATCTCTTCGCTGGAATCGTATACCATGTTTTTAAAAGTGTTTTTATAGTCTTTTTCTTTAGAATAGTAAACACTTTTGGTGATCCATTCCTTGGTTTCTATTGTTTGATGGAAAAGGCTTCTGAGAAAATTGTTGTCAATGCATTCGCTGTCAATATGATCAACATTTAAGAGTATGGAAATAGCATGTTGTGTTTTTTGTAAAGGATATTCGCGGGCACATATTTTATAAAAACGATGCACATCTTCCCAGCCGGTGATCTTATTTTCCCTGATTTCACGCAGCATTTCGTTTAAGTTATCTTTAGTAATCAACTGTCCTCCTACATTTAACCATTCTTTAATATTACTATCAGGCTCAACACATTGCAATAGTTGTGTTGCATTAGTAATATTATGCTGAATGATATAATGGATGATTTCATTACCTGCATAAAAGCGCAGCATTTTTTTGTAAGCATTATATCCTTCCTGGGTTTTTATGATCTGTACCGGCCTTTTTGAATTCTCAAAGCCGTCTGCCAGTACATTTAGTCTGCTTATTACTGGTGAATCATGGATCAGGAGCGATTTTCCTTTGGCAACATAGTCAGCATCGCTGCCAATCATTTTATTGGCTTTATAAAAAGCTTTGCCGGTGAAAAGCTCCAGCAGTTGAAGCGATTGATACATCTCATTTATAGTATCAGGCGCAAGACAATTAAATTCAATAAAAGGGAACTTATCAATTCTCTTATCCCTTTCTGCAAACTTGCGTTCATTTCTTTGTATGGCATACATGTTATACATAAACCAATAGGCCGGCATTACTACAAGCTTGTTGGAATGTTCTTCATTGCTTATGAGAGAAAAAGGAAAAGGAATATCTAATTCGGCAGGATAAGTGCCTTTTGCGATCATGGTAAATGATGCAAATCGGGAATTATGTTTGAGGCTTACGCACAACCCTGGCCAAAATCCACGCCCTGCCTGGATTTCGCCATCTGCACCACGTGAATTATGATTTGAGCCAATAGTGGCACCCGCTGCCATATTACTTTGCCCTTTCAACAATGCAGCGCATAAAAAAGAGTTGTTATGATGCTGCTCATGGGCAGGAAAAATTAAGGAATTTAATACCTCGCAACAGGAAACCGTGGCATTTTCACCGAGGTAAGAGTTGATCAGCCGCGCTCCGTATTTTAATTGGGAAAAAGGGGAAAGAATAAAGCGCACCGCTTTTACTCCATAAAAAGCACGGCTGCCCACACCCATAATACCGTTTACCATTTCGCACCCTTCACCGATTTGTGATTTTGCGTTCTCATTGGAGTTGATAGTAAGATTTTTTAATTTATTGGCGCCTTTAATATAAGCATCCGTGCCAATTTTTACATCTTTCAGTATATGTGTATTTTTAATAACGGTTCTTTTGCCAACAGTTCCATAATAGCCATGCAGTGCATCAAATTTTTCTTCGGTAAACCGCTGAAAAGCAGTCATCAGCTTTTCATCACCGCGATATTTCGACCAAAGCCAGGCATCGCCTGCTAACATACCATCGAATGGCAAAACCTTTCTGCCACCATTTTCATTACAGAGCTCTACCCAGATGCGTACAGCTTCTTTTTCGCCCTCTTTTAGAATGCCATTGCCAAATTTAGAGTGGGAGGTGCAGGTCATTTCATTCACATTGGCAATGATGACATCTTCTTCAATGATATAATGGCTCAGATACTTTACGTTGCTGATGGATACATTATCCCCGATATCACAGCTGACGATTTGGCTATGATAAAGACCTACCGGGAACCTTACTTCACTAAATTCAAGGAAATATTGTTCCAGCTTGCCTATTCTTACCAGCCCATAAAATGTACATTCTTCTATAAGATGTATATCAATGCCATCGCGAACCAACACATCGTCCCAATTGCCGGCATGGTTACGGTTAGATTGCAGAATAGTGATCTCCTGTTTGGTCAACGAACGGTAATGTGTAGCTGGGTTTTGCTGAAAACGCAGGTAATATTCATCTTTGCCTTCCGGCAAAAAAGAAGCAGGAATGAAATGATACCCAAGCTGGTCTGCTTTATGTTTTTTTATCTGGTTCATTGATAATTAATGAGGGTCTTTGTTTTGATTTATAGCCTGAATGACGAAACTTCTGCCAGCAGATAAAACGAAGCTGGCAGTAACACTGGTGCTCGTGCATACCATAAAACATTATTCTACCGTAACACTTTTGGCCAGATTTCGCGGCATATCTACATTGCATCCCCGTGCAACACCAATATAATAGGAGAGCAGCTGCAATGGAATAACATTTAATAACGGCGCAATTACTTCATCGGCTTCAGGAACGATCATTACGTCATCACATAATGAGGCAGACTGTTGGTCTCCTTCTGTTATTACTGCAATCAGCTTACCTTTACGGGCCCTGATCTCCTGCATATTGCTCACTACTTTTTCATGGTAAGCGTCTTTTGTAGCTACAAATACTACCGGCAGCTGCTCATCAACTAATGCAATAGGCCCATGTTTCATTTCTGCTGCAGGATACCCTTCTGCGTGTATATAAGATATCTCTTTGAGCTTTAAGGCACCTTCCAATGCTATAGCAAAATTATAGCCACGCCCAAGATAAAGAAAGTCGCGGGCGTCCTTATATTTTTCGGCAATTGATCGAATATGTTCGTGGTGATTAAGTACCCATGCTGCCTTTTCAGGAACTGCATCCAGTTCGCTTAACAGTTGCCTGTAACGCTCATTGGATAAAGTGCCTTTTAAGTAGCCTATTTTTAAAGCGATCATCATAAGCACGGTAAGTTGTGCAGTAAATGCTTTGGTAGATGCTACGCCAATTTCGGGTCCTGCATGTGTGTAGGCGCCTGCATGAGAGGCCCTGGATATTGAAGAGCCTACCACATTCACCACGCCCAGGATAATGGCCCCTTTTTCCTTGGCGCTTTCGATGGCTACCAAAGTATCGGCTGTTTCACCGCTTTGACTAACAGCAATGATCACATCGCCTTTATTGATAACCGGGTTCCGGTAACGGAACTCCGAGGCATATTCTACTTCAACATTGATACGGCACAATTCTTCTATGATATATTCCGCTACCAAGCCTGCATGCCAGCTGGTTCCGCAGGCTATAATAACGATCCGGTTGGCATTGATGATCTGTTCGGCATATTGCTGAATACCTGCCATTGTTATTGTGCCTGCTAAAGCGTCTAAGCGGCCGCGAAGGCAATCGTAAATGGTGGTAGGTTGCTCAAAGATTTCTTTAAGCATAAAATGATCGAAGCCTCCTTTCTCTATGGCGGCCAGCTCAATGTCCAGTTTTTGTACATAGGGCGTTATTTTCTCATTACCAAGGTTTTTTAAAATCAATTCATCTGGCTTTACTATAGCCAGTTCGTAATCGTTCACATATACAACTTCTTTCGTATACTCAAGCATTGGGGAAGCATCCGATCCCAGAAAGTGCTCATTCCTGCCCACGCCAATTACCAGCGGGCTGCCTTTACGTGCAGCAATAATAGTGTCGGGATTCTCATTATCAATCAACAAAATAACATAAGCCCCTGTAACACGCTTTAAAGCAATGCGGATAGCTTCTTCTAAAGAGCAGTCGTTTTTGGTTTTTATCTCTTCGATAAAATTTAATAAGACCTCGGTATCCGTATCGCTCCTAAAAGTATAGCCCTTATTTGTAAGTTCGGCTTTTAATTGTGCATAGTTTTCAATGATTCCGTTATGTATCATGGCTATCTTACCGCTTGCAGAATAATGGGGGTGTGCGTTCGTGTCATTAGGTTCCCCATGGGTAGCCCAGCGGGTGTGCCCGATGCCTGTGGTGGCTGCTACATTGCTGGTTCCGATACTTTCTTCGAGATCAGCAACTTTACCTTTCTTTTTATAAATAGTGACCTTTTCGTTTTGCTGAAGTGCGACGCCCGCACTATCGTAGCCCCTGTACTCTAATCTTTTCAATCCTTTTATAACGATCGGATATGCCTGTCTTTTGCCTGTATAACCTACAATTCCACACATATAATAATATTTTAGTGTCAGCGAAAATAAGATTTTTAATTTTTGCGCAACCGTTTGCGCAAATACCATGCCTGTCCCGCTATTTGGATGAACCGTCCTTACTGAAAAATTAATGGCTGCTACTCCGTACCTCACAAGCAGGTATTTTTATCAGGCCTCCCTGTAATGGCATATAAAGCAACGATTTAAAGCAAGCTGCCGCTTAAAAGCATGAAGGCTACAGAAAAATAAATAATTAACCCGGTAACATCTACAAGTGTGGCAACAAACGGGGCAGAGCTCACTGCAGGGTCAGCACCTATTTTTTTAAGCAGGATGGGAAGCATACTACCTGATAAAGTTCCCCAAAGTACTACACCTAACAATGTAAGGCTTATTGTATATCCCAGCAGCAGCCAGTGTTCTCCATACAAATTGGGCGAAAAAACATGGTAAACAAAGATGCGTAAAAAACCTATGATACCTAATACAGCGCCCAGTAAAATGCCGGAAATGATTTCTCTGCGCATCACCCGCCACCAGTCCTTAATATGCACTTCGCCAACAGCCATAGCCTGTATGATAAGGGTAGAGGCCTGTGAACCGCTGTTACCCCCGCTGCTTATAATAAGCGGAATAAAAAGAGCCAGCACGACTGCCCGGGCAATTTCGTCTTCAAAAAAAGCCATTGCGGTAGCGGTGAACATTTCGCCTAAAAATAAAACAACCAGCCAGGGGATCCTTTTTTTGAACAGCTGAAGAAGCGGTATATCAAGATAAGGCTCTTCAAATGCCTGGGTACCTCCCATTTTTTGCATGTCTTCGCTATATTCTTCTGTGGCCACCCAAAGTATGTCATCAATAGTAACTATACCCAGCAATTTGTTGCTTTCGCTAACCACGGGTAAGGCTACACGGTTATTCATTTTAAATATTTCACTGGCGGTTTCCTGGTCATCATAGGCTTTTAAAGAAATGACCCGTTCGTCCATAAGCTCCGAAACCTTGGTTCCCGCTTCGCTCAGTATAAATTCACCGATACGTATGTCATCCAGGAGCTCGCCGGCCTTATTGATTACGTAGATAACATTGATGGCTTCACTGTTTTTACCATATTTCCGGATGATGTCAAAAACCTCTTCCACTGTATTATGTGAATAAACATATACATAGTCAGGGTTCATTAGCCGGCCGATACTGTTTTCGGGATATCCCAGAAGTGAAAGTGTGACCCTGCGTTCTTCCGGATCCAAAAGTTTTATAAGCTCGCGTACCGCATTGGCCGGAAGCTCTTCCAGGAAATCGGTACGGTCATCCGCAGGTAATTCATTCAAAAGGGCAGCAGTATAGCTGGGCGGCAGTTCCTGTATAATACTTTTCTGCTCCGTTACTTCAAGAAGCTTAAATACGTTTACTGCGCGGTGTACTGACATATTAGCAATGATCAATGCTTCCTGTTCAGGAAATTCATATACCAGTTCTACCACATCACTTATATTCTGGTTGTCAAGAAATTCTTTAATTTCCGACTTGTTACCAGGTTGAAGGATGGCCTCAAACTGTTCAGATAAGGATACATTGCCTTTTTCCAGTTGCATTGGTCAAACTTACATGAAATTTTTCATTCATGATTTTGCATAGAACGAATTAAAGATTTCATAAGAAATTCTTCCTGGCCAAAAAACAGTCTGTAACAGCAGAACAATGAATGGATGAACTTCACTCATCCGCCGGTGACCGGCGATGGCACTGTTATATTACAATTTGCAACCTCCTCTTTAATAAAGCATTTTGTTTGTTGGGGTGATGGTGCTGAACAATTATTTTTGTAACAAAACATTTATTGTGATAGCACATTGCTTATATATAGCTGATACAGATCAAATGGGCAGAGGCGTATTTACTTCAGAGAATATATCAAAAAATTCGGTGATAGAAATTGCACCGGTTCTGGTCATGTCTGCCTCAGAACGAAAGCTGTTGGATAAAACTTTATTACACGACTATATATTTGAATGGGGTGAAGGAACTAAAGAGTGCTGCATGGCTTTGGGATGGGTATCTGTATATAACCATTCTTATAAAAGTAACTGTGAATATGAAATGGATTATAGCCGGAGAACGATCACCATAAAAACAGTAAGAAAGATAAAGGCTGGCGAGGAATTATTTATAAACTACAGTGGTAGCTGGGATGCAGCTAAAAAAGTATGGTTTGATGCAAAGTAGGTTAAAACAGCCGGTCGTCTAAACCATATTTCCTGACACTTTCAATGCTGACTTTTTTTAAATCGGTATGTCTGGGATTGAGCAGGAAGTTACTTTCTTCAGGTATAACAACAGATGGTATTTTCAGTACGAGGTCTGATTCTGATTGTAAAAACTGATCTCCAATATACCGGGTATAATCCATATCAGAACTCCAGTTTTTTTTAAGGGCCGATTGCTCTATTTCGGTAATATTCGCATCAGGTACCTGCATTTCTACCAGGTGAAATGATGGTAAGAGCGGGGTCAGTGTTCTGTCGTAGTTTACTACAATTTCCAGTACGGCAAGTGATATATGTTCTGCAGCATAAACCGCATATTGACCTTTGGTGTTCCAGCGGCCGCCGTATAAAAAAGCCCCCTGCCCTGTAAGGTCATCACTATATTCAGAACGAACAATCCTGTAAATTTTCATTATGCAGAAATACCGTGTTGAATTCTTCCTAAAGTATCTATGAGATCTTGTATTCCATGGTGGGTAAGAAGCATGTTTTTGGCAATTTCGCCACCTAACGAAAAAGGCCTGCTTTGTAACCATGTTTTAAAGCCTTCCCGGCCAAACATTTCATTACCGGTATCAATTAGTGTTTCGAGAAGTAATATGCGCTCTATTTGTAAACCATTAAAGCCACCGTCATCTTTTGCATAACGATGCAAGGTACGCTCGCTCATAAAAAGCATATCGGCCCATTCGGCTAAAGTGAAAGCGCCTTTATTGAGGATTTTTTTAAAATCTTTATAGGTGAAATCTTTTACAAGGGTTTCTGTTTTATTAATTTTTGGGGTAATACGATAGAATACTTCTGGCTCAGAAGCTATTGTGGTGGATATATTGGGATTGTATTTTTTTAGGGTCTTTTTCATATTCGTGTCATTTGTCACAAATATACATGTTTTTTGTCGTATTTTTAAGCACTTGTTATTTTTTCTTATAAAAAAAATGTTTTTGGTCTGCTTATATTTGTTGCCTTGGAAAAGGAAATTGTTATTTATACAGATGGCGCATCGCGTGGTAACCCCGGACCTGGCGGTTATGGTGTTATTTTAATGTACAAAGGTCATGCTAAAGAATTATCGGGAGGATTTAAAAAAACAACCAATAACCGTATGGAGCTGATGGCCGTTATAGAAGGCTTAAAAGCGCTGAAAACAGATAGTATCCCTGTTGTAATCTATTCAGACAGTCAGTATGTGGTAAATGCAATTACTAAAGGGTGGCTAAATAATTGGATAAGAACAGATTTTAAGGGAGGTAAGAAAAATAAAGATCTTTGGATGCAGTACTATAGCCTTGCAAAGAATCTCAATATCAGCCTTAAATGGGTACGCGGCCATGCAGACAATCCTTATAATAACCGGTGCGATGAATTGGCTACAGCAGCTGCCGATGGAAAAAACCTGAAGACCGACCTGGGGTTTGAACCGGAAGTATTGTATTAACTGTTGGCCAGGGTATATACTTGTAGATAATTGTTGCAGATTCAAAAAAAATGAAAGACCTTTCCCCAGCCCGGAGGCGCGCATAAACGTCAGGCCATAAAAAATAAAAATCCACTCATGAAAAAATATTGCCTTACTGTAGATTTAAAAAACGACCCGGCATTAATTGCAGCTTATGAGCAGTACCATCAAGAAATATGGCCTGAGATAGACCAAAGCATCCGCGATGCTGGCATTGAGCATATGGAGATATACCGAGTAGAGAACCGGTTATTTATGATAATGGAAGTAAACGACAGTTTTTCCTTTGAAGAGAAAGCTATCGCAGATCAGGCTAATCCAAAAGTGCAGGAGTGGGAAGAGCTAATGTGGAAATATCAGCAGGCGCTGCCCTTTTCAAAACCCGGGGAAAAATGGGTTTTAATGAAAAAAATATTCCAGTTATAATATTGTTCTAACGCCTGCCAACAAGGGCAGTGCAATAAAAAGCCACTTTTTTAAAAAAGTGGCCTGGGAAAGAGCTGTATTATGATCTGATCTAATATTCGTCTTCGTTAAATAGAAAATCTTCCTGCGTGGGATAATCGGGCCAGATATCTTCAATGGTTTCATAAACATCGCCCTCATCTTCCAGCTCCTGCAGGTTTTCCACTACTTCCAGTGGAGCACCGCTACGTATAGCGTAGTCAATTAATTCATCTTTTGTTGCCGGCCAGGGTGCATCTTCGAGGTACGAGGCCAATTCGAGTGTCCAAAACATAGTATATCGGTTTTCTATAATTAACGTTAATGTGCAACAAAGGGTTGCAGCTATCTAAAAAAAAATTTGTGCAAAAGTAATTGTATTAAGGAATTTACCAAACTGCTTTTTTTGAACCTTTTTTAAACATTTTTAATATTATTTAAAAAGCAAACTTTTACATTTGAAAAACCATATTTTTTGATCTTTACAACCTCATATAAATGATATACGGAAAAGACATCCATAAGGCTTACGGAAATATACAGGTTTTAAAAGGGGTTGACATTGAGATCCAAAAAGGAGAAGTGGTATCAATTGTAGGGCCGTCAGGCAGTGGCAAAAGTACGTTACTGCATATTTTGGGAACCTTGGATAAGGCAGATAAGGGCGAAATTGTTATGAACAATATCGCAATAAGCGGGCTTGGTTCCCAAAAACTGGCCGTATTTCGGAACCGGAACATTGGTTTCGTTTTCCAGTTTCACCATTTGTTACCCGAATTTTCCGCTTTGGAAAATGTATGCATTCCCGGGTGGATTGCGGGGAGAAAAAAGAAGGAAGTAGAAAGTGCAGCAAAAGATTTATTGCAGGTATTAGGCGTTTCACACAGGTTGAACAATAAGCCCGGCGAATTAAGCGGGGGCGAGCAGCAGCGGGTGGCCGTGGCAAGGGCGTTAATCAATCAGCCCTCTGTTGTGTTTGCCGATGAGCCTACAGGAAACCTGGATACAGCCAATGCCCGTGAGTTACATGACCTGATTTTTGATTTAAGAACGAGATTTAACCAAACGTTTCTGGTTGTTACGCATAATGATGATCTTGCACAACTCAGTGACAGGGTATTACAAATGAAAGACGGGCTAATAGTATAAAACTAAGCAAAGTTCCCTTATATTTATAGGCTGAATTTATATAGCGGCAATGCGAAAGTCATCACTCCGGGAGGCAAGACCAGTAGTTTTTGATGCTATAAAAAAACACATAACGATTGTATGAGCAAAAAAAACGAAAGAAGTATTATAACCAGGGTAATTGCCGCATCATCTCTTGGTACCATGATAGAATGGTACGATTTTTATATTTTCGGGATGCTCGCCAAAACTATTTCTACAGAGTTCTTCCCTGAAGGAAATGCCACTGCCGCATTGCTGAGTACACTGGCTATTTTTGCTGCCGGGTTCATTGTGCGTCCTTTTGGAGCTTTAGTATTTGGTCGGCTGGGAGATATTTTCGGAAGAAAGTCTACTTTTCTTTTAACGCTGGTGTTAATGGGAGGTTCTACTTTTTTAATTGGTCTTGTGCCGGGCTACAAAACCATAGGTATAGCAGCACCTTTAATTGTACTTTTTTTAAGGCTGGTACAGGGACTTGCTTTAGGTGGCGAATACGGAGGGGCAGCCACCTATGTAGCAGAACATGCTCCTGCTCAAAGGCGTGGTTATTTCACCAGTTGGATTCAAACCACAGCGACCCTGGGATTATTTCTTGCGCTCGGCGTTATTATGCTTGTAAAGCTTAATATGAGCGAAACCGCCTTCAACTCAGAATGGGGGGGCTGGCGTTATCCTTTCTGGTTCTCTATCCTTTTAGTGGGTGTATCGGTATACATAAGAATGAAGATGGAAGAGTCGCCCTTATTTTCCAAATTAAAATCAGAAGGAAAAACCGCTAAAAATCCTCTTAAAGAGAGCTTTAGTCATAAAGCCAATTTTAAAATGGTATTACTGGCTCTTTTCGGTGCTGTAATGGGACAGGGAGTAGTTTGGTACACCGGCCAGTTTTATGCTCAAAGCTTTTTAGAGACCAAGGTAATGCTAAACTTCGAACAAAGCAGAACAATTATGCTCTGGGCGATACTTTTTGCTACTCCGTTCTTTATATTTTTTGGTTGGCTGAGCGATAAAATCGGGCGTAAATGGATCATGCTGCTGGGTATGCTCATAGCTATTGTAACCTATCGTCCTATATTCGCTTATTTCCTGGAAAAATCAGATGTCTCTGCCTGGCAGGGAGATACCATAGCCTCTCATGATGCTAAAATGCCTGAAAGGCAGGTGTTGCCAGCTACTGCAGATACTTTAATTACTTCGGTACGAACCATAAAGTTTACTTCGGGAGCAGCGTATACACAGCTACAGGTTGATACAATACGCACAGCATCGCAGGAAATAGTAAAGGGCAAGCCGGTAGTTAAGGAGAAAGTTTTATCGCCTGGCATGTACTGGAAATTTGTAGCGCTGGTGTTCTGTCTCATTTTGTACGTAACCATGGTATATGGGCCCATAGCAGCATTTTTAGTAGAATTATTTCCCATAAGGATCCGTTATACATCCATGTCTTTACCCTACCATATCGGGAATGGTGTATTTGGAGGCCTGGTACCTTTTATCGGGGTACTGTTACAAACTACTTTTACCAGTGACCCTTTAGTAGGGCTATGGTATCCTATCGCTATAGCTGCGCTTTGCTTCTTAATAGGAGCAGTGTACCTGGATAACAAAATTGACGAAAACGTGAATGATTAATTTAGTAAAAAAAATATATGAATCTGATAAAAAGAATGCTCGGTATATTATGGTTTTTGCTGGGTCCTGCCATTATTTTCTTTTTAATAGCCGGAGCGGTGAAAAATATTGATGTTTCAGGGAGTAAAGACATTAATAATCCTGTTATATGGATCATCATTATAGCGATCTTTGTTCCGATTGCTGTTGGATTAATGATTTTTGGATGGTATGCATTAAAAAATGAATACAAAAAACTACCGCATACTTCAAAAGAGCTGATTGAAATATAAAATTATTAAATACGTTAATAAAATGTAATGTTTATGTTTTAAGCAGTTTAAAAAAATATTTTCATCTATCTTTGCGCCACTTGAATGAAGAATGAACAGGTTAGTCAGCTACATATCGTCCATTATTTTGGCAGCCCTTTTAATGCTGCTGACTATAGGATTGCCTGTAACTTATAATTCGCTGAGCAAAATCAAAAGCGATATCGCACAGGGAAATACCGGCGATAATAATCCCTATTCTAATACTACAGAAGAAAAAGTACCTTCTAATAGTTTAGGCATTTCAGAAGAATACGTTCATGACACACACTACGATTTGCATGTATCTCCTTATCAGCTAAGTATAGCTTATATTCATGCACATGAGGCCACTTATGTGGCCTATCATAGTGAGCTGCATTGCCCTCCGCCCAATAATATATTGGCATAATATTTTATTCTTTACCGGATTTTCTTTTCATTTTTATGTCTGTCTGCACGTTGATTGGCAAAGGACCGGATTTGATATAAAATCTGTTAAAGGATCTTGTATTAAACTGTTACAGTTGATTGTATCACAATATCTTTTGCTTTAAGCTTTTTATAATCATTAAATTTTTATGACAAATCAAACCAGATCGACAGGTTACATCAGGTCGCTGGCAAGTGATCTGCCAGCGTCTATCGTAGTTTTTTTAGTGGCGCTTCCGCTGTGTTTAGGTGTTGCATTAGCATCTAACGCACCATTATTCAGCGGTATTATTGCTGGTGTATGCGGTGGTATTGTAGTAGGTATTTTTAGCGGCTCCCAATTGAGTGTAAGTGGTCCGGCAGCAGGTTTAACAGCTATTGTAGCTGCCGCTGTTACCTCCCTGGCTTCTTTTGAAGCGTTTTTACTGGTGGTGGTTCTTGCCGGAGCTATGCAGCTGGTTTTAGGATTTCTTAAGGCGGGTGTAATAGGCGATTATATACCTAACAGTGTAATTAAAGGTATGCTGGCTGCAATCGGCCTGATACTTATATTGAACCAGTTCCCGCATTTGCTGGGCGATAGTGCACTGCCTGATATTGATGAAAATACCCCTAATCCCGAAAAGGGTAATATTTTTATCAATTTCTTTAGCTCATTTGCAAACATAAATGGCAGTGCTTTCATTATTGGTGCAGTATGTCTTGCATTTTATTTTATCTGGGAAGGTTTTGTTGCAAATAAGAAAGGAATTATTAAATTAATTCCAACGCCGCTGATTATCGTATTTATAGGCGTGGGGCTTAATTCCTTGTTTGCAAGCGCTCAATTCATGCAGCCACTCTCTGGAAATCATTTGGTGAATATACCTGTTGCAAGTTCTACAGAAGAGTTTTTATCCTTTTTTTCAGCGCCGGATTGGAGTATGATAACCAATATGCAGGTGTGGACGCTGGCCTTGACAATTGCCCTGGTTGCCAGTCTTGAAAGTTTACTAAGTATAGAGGCTGTTGATGACCTGGATCCTTATCAGCGTGTAACGCCTACTAACCGGGAGTTAAAAGCGCAGGGTTTGGGCAACCTGCTTTCGGGCCTGATTGGTGGTATCCCGGTAACAAGCGTAATTGTAAGATCGTCTGCCAATGTTAACTCAGGGGCAAAAACAAAAATGTCAACCATTTATCACGGTATTTTCCTTTTACTGTCGGTAGCATTTATACCGGTTTTACTGAACCTCATACCCAAAGCTGCGCTTGCAGCCATCCTGGTTTTTACAGGGTATAAACTGGCAAAGCCCTCTTTGTTCAGGGCATTTTACAAAAAAGGATGGGATGTGTTTTTGCCATTTGTTATTACAATTGCGGCTATTCTGGCTACCGACCTTTTAAAAGGCGTAATAGTTGGTATTATTGTAGGCCTTTTCTTCTCTATAAGATCTAATTTCAGGAAAGCCGTTTTTGTGGTACATGATGAGAAGAGGTACCTGTTCAGGCTGCGCAAAGACGTTTCTTTTCTCAATAAAGCTATTATTAAAAATAAGCTGGAGGCAGTGCCTGAAAATGCGCATGTGATCATAGACGCAAAAAGGGCTGATTATATTGACAGAGATGTAGTAGAAACCATTGAAGACTTTACACTTCATGCTCCGTTAAAAAATATCAGGGTAGAACTTTATACCAGCGGATTTATAGATCATGGATTTTCCTACAAGGTACTGGCTAATAACAATGATAATGCGTCTCTCCGAAGGAATTATGAAGAAGTGATCGAACCTGTAGCTCACGAAAAGTAAAATGATGGGAAAAAATATTAATTTTAAAAACTGAATAAAAAATGAAATCATATATTGAATTATTAGAAGCTAATAAAGAATGGGCAGCTCAAATGCTATCCGTAAACCCATCTTTTTTTGATGGACTGGCCCAAACGCAAACACCCGAATTTTTGTGGATCGGGTGCAGCGACAGCCGTGTACCTGCTAACGAAATTACCGGTACTTTACCGGGCGAGATATTTGTGCATCGTAATATTGCCAATCTTGTTATCCATACCGATGTAAACCTGTTTAGTGTATTGGAATACGCGGTTAAGCACCTGAAGGTAAAACATGTGATTGTTTGCGGGCATTATGGTTGCGGTGGTGTAAAAGCAGCTATGGGCAACAATGATTTTGACCAGGTATTGAATATGTGGCTGCGGGTAATTAAAGATGTGTACCGGCATAACAGGAAAGAATTGGATGCTATTGAGAATATAGAAGAGCGGGCCAATAGGTTAGTAGAGTTAAATGTTAAAGAACAGGCGGAGAAGCTTTGCAAAACATCGGTTATTCAAAAAGCATGGAAAAATCATCAGGCCCCCGAAATTCATGGATGGGTATACGGGTTAAAAGATGGTCTTATTAAAGAGATCATCAACATTAAACCCGGGGATACTGTAATGGATCCTATATATATATATGATAATATCTAGTATATAATATTATTGATTAGGTAAAGCATGGCTGTTCATACAGCCTGCTTTTTTTTGCTTTCCAGTAATCACATTTGTCAGCTGGGTAACTGATGGAAATCATGATATTGCATGATTATGGTGTTTATCCACACCTGTGATATACTTTTTCAGATATTTGTGTACCAGATACGCATAGGATTAAGTAAATTGCGCCTCAAATTCAAAAAAATACATTTTAAACAGATCCGTCATGAGTTACATCTCCGAAGTCTTTGCAAGACAAATTTTAGATAGCCGCGGTAATCCAACTGTAGAAGTGGACGTTATTACTGACGAAGGCGTTTTAGGGCGTGCTGCTGTACCAAGCGGCGCAAGCACCGGTATTCACGAAGCGGTTGAGCTGCGCGATGGTGATAAAAAGAAATACCTGGGTAAGGGAACTTTAAAAGCAGTAAAAAATGTAAATACCATTATTGCCCCGGCTTTATTGGGTTATGATGTAGCCGACCAAACAGGAATTGATCAGTTGATGATCCAGCTGGACGCAACAGACAATAAAGGAAAACTGGGCGCTAATGCCCTGCTCGCTGTGAGTATGGCTGCGGCCAAAGCTGCTGCTGAAGAAGCCGGGCTTCCTTTATACCGTTACATTGGTGGAACTAATGCCAAAACATTACCGATTCCCATGATGAACATTTTAAATGGTGGGGCGCATGCCGATAATAAAATAGACTTTCAGGAATTTATGATTCAGCCGGTTGGTGCTTCTACCTTCAGCGAAGGCCTTCGTTGGGGTGTTGAAATATTCCATGCATTAAAAACAGTTCTGAAGAAAAAGGGTTTCAGTACAAATGTGGGCGACGAAGGGGGGTTTGCTCCTAATATCCAAAGCAATGAAGAAGCTATCGAAACAGTGTTGGAGGCTATAACAGCAGCCGGTTATAAACCTGGCGCTCAGATAACCATAGCAATGGATGCTGCCAATAGTGAGCTTTGGGACAACAAAAAGAAAAAATATGTATTCCATAAAAGCTCCGGTAAGCAAATGAGCAGCGATGAGCTGGTGAAATACTGGGAAAGCTGGGTAAAACAATATCCTATTGTAAGTATTGAAGATGGTATGGCAGAGGACGACTGGAAAGGCTGGGCCGCATTAACCCAGGCTATCGGAAGCAAATGCCAGCTGGTAGGCGATGATTTGTTTGTAACAAACGTTGAGCGCCTGCAGCAGGGTATTGATAAGAATATAGCGAACGCTCTTTTAGTAAAGGTAAACCAGATCGGCACCATAACTGAAACCATTAACGCTGTAACATTAGCGCAGCATAACGGTTACAATACTATTATGAGCCACCGCAGCGGTGAAACTGAAGATACTACCATTGCCGACCTGGCAGTTGCATTAAACTGCGGACAAATAAAGACCGGTTCTGCAAGCCGTACCGACAGGATAGCCAAGTATAACCAGCTGATCAGAATTGAGGAGCAATTAGGAGATAGTGCGGTGTATCCAAAAGGGAAAATTAAGTTTGGTAAATAAGCCAATAGATACAGTACTTTTGTAATCACTAATAACGTAATGAGCAGGCTGCTTTACAACTTTTTAAGAGGTTGTGGCAGCATGTTCATTTGTATGATAGTAAAGGGCTGGTATTCTTGTGTTAATAGTAAATTACTTTTCTTATGGAGCAGTTTGTAGACTTTGTTACTGAAAAGGAACCCGTCATTGGGCAGGCACCTAAAAAAAGGAAGGCTTTGAGCCGGGTTTCCCGTTTTCTTACCAACAAATATTTTATTGCCTCTGTAGGGTTTTTAATAGTGATGTTGTTTTTAGATAAAAATGATCTGATCACGAGTATGGAAAGGAGGGAAGAGTTGAATAACCTTAATCAAAGTAAAGAGCACTATACCCGCGAGCTATCCGAGCTAAGAAAAGTAAAGAGTGAACTGGAGACTGATCCTGTAGTGATTGAAAAGCTGGCCCGGGAAAAATATCTTATGAAACGGGATAACGAGGATATTTTTGTAACAGAGGATAAAACAAAAGCGGCTCCCGGTTCAGAGGAATAACCATTTCCTGAGCCCACAATAAAGTTACATGCCAGGCTTATGCCTGGCATTTGTCATACACACTATATCGGGTGTTCCCGAAAATTAAAAGATAGTCATTGTACGATTATTTTCGTACATTAAGAGAGGGTGTCAAATTCATCATTTGTTTGTTGGGTGAGTATTTTTACTC
>NZ_BAAGYM010000023.1:0-1410 GCF_054779315.1 Niabella aquatica | reverse complement strand
TGTATTTGAGTATCCCTTTTGATAAGTTAGCTGGAGCGATGCCGACTCCTGCCCGGGCACAAAGTGGCAAAGGCTGTAAACCATGGCTGGATGTAAAAGGAGGTTTAGCATTGATGTTCCTGAAGCACTACCTGGGCATGAGCGATGCCCTGCTTATAGAACGTATTAATACAGACTGGAGCATGCAATACTTCTGTGGCATACAATTAAAGCCGGGTGAAGTGATCAAAGACACCAACCTGCCCAGTGCATGGCGCAGCTATATTGGCAGGCACCTGGATGTAGATGTCTTACAAAAGATATTTGCAGAGTACTGGATGCCATTTATGAGCGATACCTCCATTAGCAGTGAAGACGCTACCTGTTATGAAAGCCACATTAGCTATCCAACCCCGGTAAAACTGGTTTGGGATTGTTGCAATAAAACCTATTTGTTATATAACCAGTTGCGTAAGAAGTTGAAACTTCGCCATAGCCGCTGTAATTATGAAGACCAGCATAGAGCCTTCCTGTGCTATCAAAAGACAAAGAAGAAGAGCAAAAAGGCAGAGAAGAAACTGTTGAAAAAGCTGCTGAAGTTTTTAGTTCGCCTGCTACAACTAACAGAACAGCTTTGTAGTGTCAAAGGAACTAAACCCAGCCATAAGCAGTCGGCTCAGATGCGTACCATCCTTAAAGTGTATGAACAGCAGCATGCTAAAGTGTATGGACATGTAGAGCAGATCAAAGACCGTATTGTGTCGCTCAGCAAGCCTTATATCAGGCCCATTGTCAGGGGTAAAGAGATAAAAGCAGTAGAGTTCGGTGCTAAAGTAAATAAGCTACAGGTAGATGGTATCAGTTTTATGGAGCATTTTAGTTACAACGCCTTTAACGAGGGTACCAGGTTGCAGCAATGCATCCATTTACACAGAAAATTATTTGGCAAATGCACCCATCACAGCGCTGATAAGATCTATGCGACCAATACCAACAGAACTTATTGCAGGCAAAATAAAATCACTACCAATTTCGCACCTAAGGGCAAACAAAAAACGGCTCATTTAGAGCAGAAAAAAACAATGCGTGCCCTGCTTAACAAAGAAAGAGCCACCCGGTTGGAAGGCAGTTTTGGCAATGAGAAGAATCATTACCAGCTTCAAAAGATCAATGCCCGTAATGCAATTACGGAAAAATGTTGGATTTTCTTTGGCATCATGACTGCCAACGCTTCCATTATAACCAATCGAAGGCAGGCCGCTGTAAAGAAAGACGCCGCCTGATTATCCAACCACAAGGCAAAAGTCACAACGCAGACGCTGCGAACGAAACCTTATTGGCTGAAATAAAAAAATAAGAGTAAAAATACTCACCCAACAAACAAATGATGAATTTGACACCCTCTCTTAATGTACGAAAATAATCGTACAA
>NZ_BAAGYM010000022.1:0-66945 GCF_054779315.1 Niabella aquatica | reverse complement strand
AGAGTAAAAATACTCACCCAACAAACAAATGATGAATTTGACACCCTCTCTTAATGTACGAAAATAATCGTACAATGACTATCTTTTAATTTTCGGGAACACCCAAAGCACAGGCAAACAATTTGTAAATATCTTGTTCTAAAATGCCCCAATGGCAACAGCACTCACTCTTGCATAAACAGGAAAGTCTGCAGGATCTCCCCTTTGAAGTATCTTAAGAGATGTTTTTTAAGCTATAGAGGGGATGCTGCCAGCCATTCGGCGTAGGAATCTTTGGTTTCATATAACTTTAAGTGCACCGGTATTATATTTTGAGGCAGGTTCTTGTCAAATATTCTTTTTACATACAACAGGATATTTTCTGCGGTAGGTTCACAGGGCCATATTTCCAGGTTCTCGTGGGTGCTTATTTCAGGATGCGCTGTTACATAATCGGCAGATAACACTATTTTATGATCCAGCAGCGTTACTACCTCTGCACCGGCCTTTTTTATATCTTTAAAGTCCAGGAGAAAACCAGGAGCTGGAATGAATTCTGTATCCGGCAGCTTTCCGCTTATGGTAACATGCAGCTCGTAAGAGTGCCCGTGAATATTTTTACACTGCCCATCATAACCATAAATAGCATGCGCTGTTTCAAAATGAAAAACCTTTGTTAATCGTATCATACCTGTTAGATAAATATAAACTGCTGCAAAGATGTGGAACAAAATGATATGTAGCAAATCGAGGTTAAACGCATGATGCAAACAGGTAAAATACTTCTTTACTACTGTAGCAATCACATATGGATACCTGGTTTCTTGCCACCTTCATTTTTCTCTTAAACTATTTCAAAACAAGATTGTCCAGATAAAAATAAAAAGCATCGGTTTCTCCTACAAAAATTTTTTCTATTTTTCCATTTTTATCAATCAGTATTTTTGTCGGTGCTGCATAGATATTAAAAAGTTTTACTAAATCTGTTTTTTGGGCATTGTTTAAAATTTGCGGCCAGTCAATCCGATTTTCATCAACAACTTTTTGAATATTGCTTTTGTTATCATTGTAGGCAACACTGATAAATTTAATCCTGCCCTGATATTTTTGATGGTAATTCTTCATTCTTTCTATTCCTTTTAAACATGGCGTGCACCAGGTGCCCCAAAAATCAACTATTGTATAAGCGCTTTGTGGTAATCCGATCATAACATTTTCTCCGTCCAAAGATGTGACTGAAATCACGGGAGCAGGTACCCCTACGGCAATTTTTTCTGCCGCAGCTATCTTTAAAAAAATATCTTTCAGGTAGGACGACTGTTGTAAGTCTACCGGAAATTTATCAAACAAATACCTGGCTTTTTCAGCGTTTACTTCGGTTTTAAAATAAGTGTTGAAAACATAAGCACCAACTATATTACCAGTATTCTCTCTGATAAATTCTTCTATTACCTGATCTTCAATGGTGTTTATAAAATCATAGAGTTTATTACAAAGACCTTTTCCTTCAGCAGTCAATTGTTTTGAATAAGAAGTGTCTATAACTTTTCGCGCAATCCCGACCAGCGGGTTTAAATGACTCCTAAAGCCTTCATAGGTATCATTATATCTTGTTTCAGATAATTGAACAGGGCTATTCCCCAAATTCTGAAATTCTGAGTTAAGGCTGCCAGACCCGCTACCTGCAAAAAATCTACGGAAATTACTATTCCTGTTATTTTTGAAATCCATAGCGGCAATCGTAAGCAGTGCCGGATGTTCCAGTTTCCTTGAAAAATGGAATTCCCCTGTTGGGCTAATCAAAGTATCAACCTTGTCTTCGGTGCCGAATAATATCATTAAAGAATCAGGATAATTAATTTTCCCGGAAAAAATAAATTCCTGGCCATTGGCAGAGGTGGTTCCTAAAAGGCAATAAAATGCCATCATGAAAATAATCTTTTTCACCTTTCGAATTTTAAGTCTTGAGTAATGATACCTTAACGTGTGGCGTGTACCTTATCCTTAATTTGTATGATTATATAACAGACAACCGCTATTGAAAATGCCTGCAAAAGCAGAGAAAACATAATATTACCCTGGTAGACAATCAGACTGAAGCAGATTATCGCCAAACAAATAAGAATGCCGGCGAGATAAAACCTGATCGCTTTTCTGTAATAGGAAATATACGCGTTATAAAAATCAGGCTGTTTCCTGATCAGTCGCATGCACTTGTCCTCAAAATAAATATTCTTGAGTTCAAGTTTTGAGGAAGCAATGAGGTTCAATATTTCTTCCTCTTTTTCATCCGTCTTTTTCATCTTTTTTAGATTGAAGTTCTTTTACCATCTTTACTATTTCTTTTTTGGCCCTGTGTAATGTGACCTTTGTTTTAGGTATCCCCCATTTCATTATTCCTGCTATTTCTTTTATGGAATACTCATCAATATAAAACAATCTTAATACCAGGCCTTTTTCTTTCGCAATGCGGTTTAATGCGTATTGGATAATTTCTATGTTATCATTTAATTCCGGGGAATCGCTATAATCAATAAGGTTTTCATTAAAGCGCTCCGATAAAATGATGTGGGCTGCTATTTGCGTTTTTTTTCTATTCGCTTCGTTAATGGCTATTTTAATTAACCAGGTTTTAAAGCTGGATTTGTTCCCGAAATTTTTTAAATATCTAAAGGCATTTAAAAATGCGTCCTGTACCGCTTCTTCTGCAAGCTGGCTATCTTTTAAAATTGTAAATGCATAAGTGAATAGGATATTTTTATATTTGTTGATAAAAAATCTAAAGGATTCGGAATCCCCATCGCAAACTTTAGTAATGTATTCCTGATCAATTGAATTATCCTTCACCTCAGGGCCTTTTATCTTTATTTGAAAACACTACTGCTATCCCGCAACATATGATGAGTATTGCCAAAGGCATCGAATTTATATTGACTATTTTAGGATTTATGAATAACAATATTGAAATAATCAACAACCCTGCGCCCAGACCTAATAATATGGCCCCTATTCTCTTCCAAAGGAAGCGGTTGTCATCATTTTTTAAAGAATCGGGATCTATCCCTTTTTCGATCAACCTTAGTCGCTCCAAATGTTTCGCCTTATGCGAGAAGAACCAAGCAAGAAATACGAATACGCCTAAACAGACCAAAAGAATGGTTATAACGGTTTTGATATCCATATAATATTAGATACCTGGAAAAGGAAAAAAGGTTACAATTTTATCAAAATATGTGCGATTAAATTCATTTCTTATGCTCTTGCCAGTGTTTTACTGGTTGGCGGAAGCTACAATGGGATAAAAAAAGTCACCGAATCGGTGACTTAAAAAAATATATTCCGCTATACTGTTCTGTTATCCCTGGGCAGGGAGCGTCGAATCTTTCGCCGGTGCCTGGTCTATCAGTTCCATAAACTGGTCTAATTTAGGAGTGATGATAATTTCAGTGCGGCGGTTCCTGGTCTTTCCTTCCTCAGTAGCATTATCAGCAACAGGATTATATTCACCGCGTCCGCCCACAGTCAGACGCTTTGGATTTACTCCGTAATTATTTTGCAGCGCCTGTACCACAGACGAAGCGCGCAGCGAACTCAGATCCCAGTTGTTGCGGATATTAGGCCGGTTGATCGGTACATTATCTGTATTACCTTCAATTAACACGTCATAATCTTTATAATCAAGTATGATCTTCGCAATTTTGCTCAATGTTTCTCCTGCCCTTTCTGAAATTTCGTAACTGCCGGATTTGTACAGCATATTATCGGACAATGAAATATATACCACACCTTTCAATACTTTAATATCAACATCCCTTAGTTCTTCCCTGCTTAAAGAGCGGGTAAGATTATTGGTAAGCACTATATTAAGCGAGTCGCTTTTATTCTTGGCATTGACCAGGTGCTGTATATACCTGTTTGAAGCATTGATCTCATCTACCAGCTTTGCAATATTTACATTGCCCTGGGTATTTTGATTAATGCTTTTATCGAGGGTACCCTGTAAAGTGGCTAACGCTTTTTTCAGAGAGGCATTGTTAGCTCTTTCCTGCTCCAGCTGTTCTTCAAGGCTTTTTACCCTCGCCTGACTGCTGGCCAGATCTACCTGTGCGGTCTGGTACCTGCTGTTCAGGTTATTATAATCAGCCTGCAGTGCCGTAAATTTTTTGGTACTTACACAACCTGTTAACATTAATCCACCGAGCATAGCTGCTACCGGAGCTATAAAAATTCGCTTATTCATTCAACAATATTTTAATTAAAACAACCTTAAATGCCTGAATTGCAGGCACAAAAACATATTTTATTGAGTAGGATGACAAATTAAATGCCTAAGTTGCATCTGCTTTCATCTTATTGATCCACTTTAACAAAAATAGCAGCCCGATACCATCTTAAATATCTAATTATCAACAGATTAAAATAAAATTTGTTAATGAAATTCAAAAATAAAAAAATATTAATTGTAGGCCAGGGTATATCAGGCACCCTGTTATCCTGGTTTTTAGAAAAAGAAGGGGTTGAGTGTATAATTATTGATGATGAAACGAAAAATACACCTTCCAAAACCGCAGCCGGTTTAATCAATCCTGTTACTGGCAGGCGTGTCGTTACCGTTTGGCTGGATGAGCACATCTTACCCTTTGCCGAAAAAACATATAACGAAATCGGTACCTTTCTTCATATAGCCGCTATTTCTAAGACCAGCATTATAGATTTTTTTCCTAATCCTTTCATGAGAGAGAGTTTTCTAAAAAAACTTAACCAGCAGGCTCCTTATATCAGCCTCGCAGATAACGAAACTTACCTGTCAGCATACTTCAATTATGAATTCGGAGCAGGCCTCATCAGCCCTTCTTATATCGTACATTTACAGACATTATTGCCGGCATGGAGAA
The DNA here is from genome assembly GCF_054779315.1 of Niabella aquatica. NCBI lineage: Bacteria > Pseudomonadati > Bacteroidota > Chitinophagia > Chitinophagales > Chitinophagaceae > Niabella > Niabella aquatica. The sequence goes on along the minus strand of NZ_BAAGYM010000022.1, from coordinate 62,071 downwards.
ATTACCTTATTTCAAAAGGCCGGTTCATCAATACCAATTTTAATTTTTCAAAACTGAAAGTAAATGCCGACCATATCATATATGACGATATGGAAGCCGACCTTATCCTTTTTTGCGACGGTGCTTATGGATATACCAATCCTTATTTTTCCCTTTTGCCCTTTGCTTTAAATAAAGGCGAAGCTGTCATTATTGAGGCACCGGACTTACCCGCTGATCTTATTTATAAGAAATCGCTGGCGCTGATCCCTTTTGGAGAGAAAGGCACTTTTTGGGCAGGCAGTAATTATATATGGGATTTTGACGATGATAAGCCAACAGCAGCATTCAGAAAGTCGGCAGAGCAAACCTTAAAAAGCTGGCTTAAGGTTGCTTTTAAGATCGTAGATCATAAAGCGGCTGTCCGCCCTGCCACTGTAGAGCGTCGGCCGTTTGCAGGCCTTCACCCTGTTCACAAAAACGTTGGTATTTTAAATGGCATGGGCACTAAAGGATGCTCACTTGCCCCCTATTTTGCCAGCCAGCTCACATCGCATATTTTGCATCAGGCTCCTATTGAAAAAGATGCTGATATTAACAGGCACGGCCGTATCCTGATAAGAACCTCTGCATAACATCCATATCGGCTAAAGAAAATGAGGTTATTTAGACTTTCCTTGCAACGATGCAGGCAACCGGAAGAGCAAGCATTTTTAATAAAACATCCTGCTATTTATTTATTGTTTCCGTAATAACCGTATTTCCGCAATTTTTCCTGTCATAAATTCACTATGCGCATTGATGCGTATTTCTGCTGTTTCCAAATTCAGAAGACCGGTTGGAATTGAAATGACCTTTGTTTGCAGCACATTGCCCTTTCCGCCGTTTAGTTGTAATGTAGTAAGCTTGCTGCCGTTGATGAGCACATCAAAATTCCTGTTTTTATCATTGTCAAAATATTTTAGATACAGCTGCGCGGCACCGGTCGTCTTAACCCGGTAGCTGAACCATCCACGGGCTTCCCGCCAGTGCACATCGTCCGTAAAACCGGTGCGGGAATCCTGCTGCTGTATAAAATGATCCGATTCCGGCTGCTGTTCACCACAAACCACTTTATCCACTGTAACCCCATCCAGCTTTATCCTTTCCTGCTCCTCCGCTTCAATTTTCTTTTGTATTTCTTTTACTCCAGCAGTTGTAGCCTGCGGCCAGTAAATGATATAGCGCGACGCATGCAGCCTGTAAAAAGGTATCAGCTCCATACCTGTTGCGTATTTTTCGGGGAACAGGCTGTTCAGCTGAAAGGTCAGTGGTTTGCCTTTAACCGGTGTTAGCAATGCAGGCAGGCTGTTTGCATTGCCTACAACAATCGGCATATCTTTAAGGGGTATTTGCTTTCCCCTGGCAATATGCCCGCCGCGGCTGTCATCAGCAAATAATCCCTGCTGATCATCTGCTGTTGTTTTTGCGGCCAGTACTACTGGCCCGTACAGGAACGTATAATAATTGGAATGATCGGGCAGCTGCTCTGTATGCAATTGCATAGGCATTTCCATTGTAACCACATCTCCTTTTCTCCATTTACGGCTAATGGCAACATACCCGTTATTATTTTGAGCCGGATAGTGCTTCCCGTTTACGGAAACTTTTAATGCACCAGCAGCCACCCACTCCGGCCAGCGCAGTTGCAGGGTAAAGGAGGTTGCTTTATGAGGATGAATGGTCAGCTTCGTTTTCGCTTCATCAGGAAAATGATTCTCCTGTACGATGCGCACCTTTTTCTCCTTCCAGTTTAATGCCGAGGGAATAAACAGGTTTACATATAATTCATGACCGGTGTGCGCATAGATCATTTCCCCGTATTTGGAATGGCTTTCCAGTCCCGAGCCCACGCAGCACCACATGCTGGTTTGTGGCTGGGAATATACACGATAGTGACCGGGACGCATCTGCGTAAAGTAAACCAACCCGCCGGTTTCGGGATGCTGGGTGGAAAGAATATGATTATACAATGCCCGCTCGTAATAATCCATGTATTTTTTGTCCTTAGAAGTCTGGTAGAGCATTTTGCTCAACCGCAGCATATTGTAGGTATTGCAAGTCTCCGGCCCTTCAATACTTGTTACCATGCGCGAGAAATCGCTTACCGGGTTGAAGTGCTCAGAAATACTGTTACCCCCGATACTTACGGATCGCTGCTGCACCACAGTTTCCCAGAAGAAACGGGCAGCATCTTCCCATGAAGCATTTCCTTCTACCTCCGAAATGCGTTTAAAACCCAGCACTTTGGGTATCTGCGTATTGGCATGCATACCGGTAAGCTTATCCTCGTGGTGCAGTAAAGGATCGAGGATGGCGAGGTGCGAAAACCGGTGCGCCAGCTTTAGATATTTCTCGTTGCCGGTAATAGCAGCTACATCGGCGAAAGTTTCATTTAGCCCTCCATGTTCGCTGCGCAGCATGTCCTGTATCTGCGTATCGGATAAACGGGACACTAACTGCACGGCCCAGTCGGTCATCTTTATCAGCATTTCTTTTGCTGTTATATTACCTGCAACAAGGTAAGCATCTCTCAGCCCCGCGTAGGTTTTATGGATATTGTACAAAGGCACCCATTTGCCATTGAGATCAAAGCCGCCTGCTTTAATATTACCGGATGCTATTTCCTGCCAGATGGCTTTCCCGCCCGGCACGCCGCCTATATAACCATTCCCGTTGGCATCCTGGCATCTTTTTAATTCACTGATCATATAATCCAGGCGGTTCCTGATAGCCGTATCGCCGGAGGAAGCATACATGAGCGATAAGCCCGAAAGGTAATGCCCGCCGATATGACCATCCAGCCCGGTATTCTCCCAGTTGGTATAGCTTTGTGCTTTGGGAGTTAAACCTGCTTCGCGCAGAAATGGCGCCAGCAGCCGGTCGGCATCCAGCTCTAAAAGGTATTCTTTGTTTAAGTCTTCGGCATGTTTAAACGGGCTTTGCCGCAGGGTTACATCCTGCAGATTGAAATAGCTCAGCATTGGCTTTTCCTGTGCATTTATTGTAACCTGGAATAAAAGAGTAACTAAAGTAATGTTCAAAAAATCTCTTACCATTTTTCGTATTTTTTATTTTCACTTTTTTGTTTGTCCAAAAAATGCAGCCGGTCCCAATAACTATCGGAAGTCGCAGGCTATTTCCGGCGTGAATTGCTATCATCGGTCTGCTTGGCATATAAACTATCAATATTTGCTTACGCCTGATTTTATAAATTTCCAATTATCAAATAAACACGACGCCCGGTTTAGCCCAAGTCCCATCACTTGCTCTGAGATATTATGCCCTGTTACAGGCTCAACACCTTCCGTTGTCATCTGTATGCGCTTTATGGTACCGTCTGCGTTATAGTATAGATTATCTATACAAACAGAACGGCTATAACTGCCGCCATCCGTTTGGATGGCACCATTGTGATATATAAAATAGGAGCTGCCTTTAAAATCAACAATCGCCTGGTGATTCGTATTGCTGTTACCTGCTATTTCATTTAAAATGCCTTTATATTCCCAGGGGCCATTAATACTGCGGCTCATGGCATAGGCAGTTTTTTCGGGAAAGCCGGTGGCATAGGTTAAATAATACCATCCATTGCGTTGATGTACCCAGGGCGCTTCGGTGAAATCAAATCCATCAAATTGAATATGTTTAATTTCCCCGTCAATCTCAAGCATATTTTCTTTGAGTTTTGCATAATAGCACTCCCTGTTGCCCCAGAATATCCATGCCTGCCCATCGTCATCTGTAAATATAGCCGGGTCAATACAGGCCCAGGAATGAGTGGAGGCAAAACAATCTTTATTGGTGAGCAAGGGCTTGCCTAAAGCATCTTTATACGGCCCCTCCGGCCTGTCGGCAACGCCTACGCCAATGCCGCTCCAGTTGGTGCTGATGTACCAGTAATATTTGCCGTTGCGCTTTGCTACATGACCTGCATACGCATCACCACTTTTCGCCCAGGAAAAATCGGTAATTTTCATGGATACGGGATACTCTGTCCAGCGATGCAGATCGGTAGTGGAATAGACCAGCCAGTCTTTCATTTTATACCCTTTCTGCCCACCGGCAAAATCGTGCCCCGCAAAAAGCCATAGGGTATCCTTCTCCACCATAGCGGCAGGATCGGCGGTGTAATGATGGGTGATAATGGGATTGCCTTTTGAGGTGAAATGATAGTGATCACCTGCCGCCTGCGGTTGTAAAAGCGTTACCGGAACACCACCCCATTTTTCATTTAACCGGCGGGCCTCTTCTTTTGTAATGCTGATAACGCTGCCGTGCCGCGGGTTGAAATTTTTGGTGAATGATTCGGGCTTAGCAGTAAAATTAAACAGGTCTGTACTTCTCTGGAATTCGTAACGTCCGCTGGAGTACAGGTCGTACATTAAAATATATTCACCAGAATTATTCAATCTAAACACACTGGATCCTTCTACACTGGTTTTGGTATCGGCATAAGCATCTAAGTATTTGAGATCTTCTTTCCAGGGGCCGCGCAGGGATTTAGCTGTCGCCTGCCGGATACCATTCTTAAATTCTTTTCCTGCTTCATCTTTCGTATTGCCTTTATAAAAGAAATGGTACAGACCGTCTTTATAAATAATATCCCCGTCAATGCCGCCATATTTAGGACTGAACATTAAAACCGGTTCTTTTTCAAAGCCTGTAAAATCTTTATTGGCATAGGCCGAATAAAAATCGAGTTTATCATTACCATGAAATCGAACGGTAAAATACACTAAATGTTTCTTTGCTTTACTATCATAAAAGGTTTGCGGGGCCCATACCCATTTTACATCACTGAATTTTTTGGGATATAGTTTAGCCAGGTCAATAACGCTATGCTTCCAATCCAGTAAATTATCCGATCTCATCAGGATGATACCGGGATTATTGTCCCAGCCATTTTTCATGGTGAACATATCTGTTGCTACCATATAAAAATTTTTGCTATCAGCACCTCGCAGTATATGCGGGTCGCGGATACCTCCTGTCTGGGATATTCTATCAGAAGGAATAAGGGGCTGGTTCCTGTTCAGCGCAAACCAGTTGATGCCGTTCTCACTTACTGCAAACCGTAACTGTTCCTGTTTGTCTTTTTGTCCCGAACCCTCGAAATAGGCAAAAAGATAACCGGCAAAGCTCTTTTCCGAAGTAGCTATTTGGGCATTGCTTCTAAAAAAAACAATGATCAATAGTATTGTCAACAGATGTTTACTTATTACCACTATTATTATACATTAAAATCTCACAGCTATTGCCTTTCCGTTATATGAAACTGTCATATCAAATACTGTTGTATGGGCATCAGCCATTGGCCTGCCTGCTTTTGCAATAACAATATTAAACTTCCGCTTTATAAGCATACCACTGTATGCGCCTTTACGATTTGCAATGGTCAATGTTTTTGCATTATCGTTCCAATGAAAATTAATTTCAGTATAAGCACCTTTTTCATAGTTGTAATTATCTCCTTCATCTTCATATAACGTAAAATCAGCGTCTGCTCCAGGATAGATCCTTATCTCCAGATTATCCCACTTCTTTTCCATGGCATACTGCACTTTTGGCCCCCAGGGAATAATAGCACCGGCTTTTATATACAGGGGTATTATTTCGTGGGGAGTTTGTTTATTTACCGTTGTGCCTCCATTTAATAAATCATTTGTCCAGAAGTCGTACCAGTTTGCCCCGGCAGGCAAATATACATTTTGTGAAATAGCATTTTTTTCAGTTACCGGCGCTACTAAAAATGATCTTCCAAACAGGTATTCGTCACTAATATTATAAACAGTTGTATCCTGTTTATAATCCATAAACAGCGCACGCATAAAAGAGCCCGAACGAGCGGTTACATCCCATGCTGAAGCGTAGATGTAAGGCAACAAACTGTAACGGAGATTAATATATTTTTCCTGTACATCGAAAGCCCATTCGCCGCGATTGCCAAACTGGTAAATCTCTCGTTTAACATCTGTTCCGTGCGATCGCATCATAGGTGTAAAAGCGGCAAACTGCATCCACCGTGTATAAAGATCCTGAAACTCCGGATTTTTGGCACCGCCGCCACTATTAAAACGGCCTGCAAAAAAGCCTCCAATATCAGCGTTCCAATAGGGAATGCCTGTAAGAGAAAAATTCAATGCAGCCGGGACCTGTTTTTGCAAAACCTCCCAGGTTGAACTCACATCGCCACTCCATATATTAGCACCATAGCGCTGCTGACCTGCAAAAGCAGAGCGGGTTAAAATGCTTACACGCTTTGCACTTGTTGTATTGCGCTGGTGTGTATAAACACCACCTACATGCATTAGCGGGAAAGCATTCACAACGCTCCTGTAAGTACCAAGATAAGTGGGCTGGTCAAAATCTTTATCTTTTATGTTAATATGGTCAGGTTCTGAAGAGTCGAGCCACCAGGCATCGTTTTCTATTGCAGCAAATAACCCTTTGTTCATGTACTCCCAATAAATATTACGCGCTGTCGGATTATACACATCATAAGGGCGTGAACCGCTGCGTGGCGGCCATGTTTCAAAATCTATCAGCATTTTCTTTTCCTTAAATTCCTTATATAATGGAGTATGCGGGCCAACGCCAGGCCATGCCACAATAAATAACCGGGCATTCATTTTATGTATGGAGTCTGCCATTGCCTGGGGACGGGGAAAGGAAGCGGAGTCGAATGACATCGCATTCCAATTGCTGTCTTTTCCCCAATACTGCCAGTCTTGTATAATGCCATCTAAAGGCACTTTCAACTCACGGTATTTTTTTACAACTTCAGTTAACTCAAACTGGGTTTTATACCGCTCACGGCTTTGATTAAATCCAAACACCCATAGTGGCATCAAAGGAGCTTGCCCCGTAAGGGACCTCATCTGAGCCACCATAGCATCACCATCTCTCCCATACATAAAATAATAATCTGCACAATTACCCACTTCTGAATCAAAAGAAGTTTCCTGGCGATTGTCGGTAAAAGTAGTAGCCGAATAATTATCCCAGAATACTGTATACCCTTTTACTGAAATAAAATAAGGAATTGCCACTTTCATATTGTCCTGGCGCAAGAATATTTTCTGGTTCCTCTGGTTTAAGCGGCCATTTTGCTGCTGCCCCAAACCATATACCACTTCATTTTTATCTAACAAAAAAGCCTGACGCACAGTAAATGTTTTATTGCCCGCATCATCAAAGGGCGTAAACTGTGCGCCGTAATCTTTTTCGGTAAACAGCGCATTACCGTTTATATCGAAGAAGGAAACCCGGCCGGTATACGTATTAAAATCCACGCGAATATCCGCGCTTTGAAGAGACAAAATATTCTCCTTTGACGTGCTCACAACCGATATATTTTCAGGCATTTTTATAACTGACAGGCTTTGTTTATCTACTTTTTGCCCTTCAGGAGTTTTAAACACCCTAACAATTCCCGGGCTGTAAAATTGTATTTCTACGTCTATCCCCTGTGCATTAGCTTTTATACTATGCGCTGTTTGGGGAACTATCTGAGCTTTTGTTCCTGTAATTACAAACAATGTAAGAACAAATAAAAAAAAATTCCGGTATGCATTCATTGCTCTTTTTTTTAACGTTATGATATAATGATAGACAAGTCCTGCATTTATTAATTGTCTAAATTACATTTAATAAAATACATCAGCAAGCTTTTTATATTCTTTTTTACCATTAGCAGTTATCGAACCTGAAGGATCGCTTTTAAAAGAGAAATCCCCCCTCTCTGTAAAGGAGAGGAGATGTTTCTCTTCGTTGGGTATAAGACTTAAAGTTTATGATTATGAATGGCTATTTTTAATTATAGCCAGAGTTCTGTTTCAGGTTCGAATTTTTATCAATTTCAGTTTTAGGTACAGGGTAAAGTGCGCGGTAATCTCCGTTTGGAGCATGAGATAACCATGACTTCCTGGTAAAAACGCCAAAGCGGATCATATCAGTTCTTCTCCTTGCTTCCTGGTTAAATTCCCAGGCCAGTTCATCAAGAAAGCGCCCATATTGAATATCTGCACCTCCCTCCTGTGTTGAAGTAAGATGGTTTCTCAACCCGTAATCGTAAACGCTTCCCTGCTGCAACTGCGCGCCGGTTACAACCGCTTTACCCGGGTTCAGTCTGAATGCTCTCTGACGAACCTGGGTTACCAATGCCGCCGCACCATTCGCATCACCTGTACGCAATAAGCACTCCGCTTTCATCATCAGAATATCAGCATATCTGAACAGCGGCCAGTCGTTACTCAATCGGTTTGTGGCGCCCATTGCAATTTCAAATTTGCCAAGGCGGTAACCATCTACTTCCTCTGACAGATCTACGCCAGGCACATAATTTCGATACGCCAGCGGTTTCCCTACATAGGCGCCCATGGTACCAAAAATACTGTCGCCGGATGCAGTAAACTGCTGCCCATAGATAAAGTTTTCTGTCAGCCTGCTGTCTTCAGGATCAAAAGAGCTTATAAATTGAGGGATGGCGCAAACACCGCCCCACGGCGAAGACTGCAGATTGTAGGTTTGTTGGTTCTCTGGTTGCAATGTTTGCATGTGTATGTCAAACGAATTCCATTCGTTCACATACTTGGAATCAAAAGGTAACGCAAAGATGATTTCCTTAGAATTTTCGTTCTCCGTAACGAAAACACTTTTTTGGCTGGGCTCTAAAATAAATTTACCTGAACTTATTGCAAAGTTCATGATGGTATCACATACAACTTTACACTTTTCCCATTCAGGAATACCGCTATAAACCTGTGCATTCAAATACATTTTTGCAAGAAGCACAAGCCCTGCCCATTTATTAAATTTACCATACGTTTGTTTACTTACTTCATCCGTTACTTTGGGAATATTTACAAGAAGATCATTCACAATAAAATCATAGACTTCCTTTCTTGTACTCTGTTTTGGCAGGTAACCTGCCGGAACATCAAACCGGTCAACGATAGGAATATTGCCATATATATCGCACAGCATCCAGTAATAAGAAGCGCGCAACAATTTTAGCTCGGCAACTAATGAAGTAGTATCTTTTGCCGCTACAGGAATAGCACCTGATTGTACCTGGTAAATAATGCGGTTGCAATTGGTGATGCCCTGGTAGGCCCTTGTCCACACATTTACAACCACATCATCTTCTGTAGTCCATTTGTGCTCATGAATTCTCCGGTAAACGCCGCCGTCAACCCACCCATTCGGGCGCGCAGGCGTTAGCATTTGGTCGCCCGAAACCTCCTGTGCCCTGTAAACAGTATTCCACTGTAAAAGTAAACCACGCCAATCTACATAAGCAGCACCTGCCAACGCGCTGATATCTGAGCCCGTAGGTGTGAATCCTCCTGAAACGATCTGACTGTACGAAGTATCTTTTAGTTTTGTGCAGGCTGAAAAAAGCACAGGAAAAGAAACAGCAACGGCCATCCAAAATTTTATATAACACTTTATTTTTTTCATTTCTGTAATTATTACGGTTAGAAATTCACATTTAAGCCAATACTGAATGTTCTTGTAGTTGGATATTTGTATGGTGAATCAATACCCGGGTCAAGACCAGATGTAGGTACCTGTAATACTCCCGATTGTGCCGTTGAGGTTCCGTTACGTAAACTCACTTCGGGATCGATACCTTTATAACCCGTAATGATAAACGTGTTGAGCGCGGCAATATATATTCTTGCTGACTTAATGTATTTGATATGTTCGGTTTTTAAACTATATCCAACGGTTATATTGTCAATTTTCCAGAAATCACCCTTTTCTATATAATAGCTGTTAAATTCGACCGGTGATTTTAAAACAGTTTTTCCATACACGGGGTCGTAGGCATTTTTCAACAGGTTATACTGCGCCTGCGTGGGATTTTCAAACATCATTCTCTGCAAATTTGCCACCTGGAATTTGAAAGCGCCTCTTTGCGTAATCCCCAGGTCCCAATTTTTATATTGAAAACTGTTGTTCCAGGAAAGATAATATCTGGGCAGGCCATTCCCAATAACCTTTTTGTCCTCAAATGCATGTCCAAAGTCCGAATACTTTACAGGATGGCCATCCTGCCCTTCATAAACCCATTGTCCATAGTTAGCTACATCGGATGGATCATTGCCTATATCAACTACCTTATAGCCGTAGAAATCTCCTACAGAACCGCCTACTCTCAGCAAATGTGAAAAAGTTTGAATAGGCGGGAAAATAGCGCCTACACGTAGATAGTCTGTTGAAGTTTGATATAAGTCGTTGGACAGGCTCTTCAGCTTGTTGGAATTGGTTGAAAAATTAACCATAGCATTCCATTGAAAATTTTTACCTGTTACCGGTATAAAGTTCAACATTACTTCCAGTCCTTTATTTTCGAGCGTGCCTACATTTGCCAGTGTACGATTATAAAGATTGGGAGGGCTTGGCACTTCGAATAAATAAAGCAGGTTATGTATCTGACGGTTATACAGGTCAATGCTGCCCGACACTTTTCCTTGTAACATGCTAAAGTCGAGCCCAATATTTGTTTCCCGCTTTTCCTCCCATTTTAAATCGGGATTTGCATTTTGAGTAGGAATAAGTGTCTGTACCCAGTTCCCGTCTGAGTAAACAAAACCGCTATAGCCAAGCAATGCAACTCCTCTAAACAAGTCGGATGGCTGTGAGCCGGTAACGCCATATCCTGCCCTTAATTTCAAATCGTTGAAAAGTTGCTGGGTCTGCATAAAAGATTCCTGGCTGATCTTCCAGCCTGCTGAAACTGCCGGAAATGCCCCCCATGGATTATTCGTTCCCCACAGCTGGCTGGCTTTTTCCCGTCTCAGGCTGGCCATTAAAAGGTAACGTTGATCATAGTTGTAGGTAAGCCTTCCGAAAAAACCGACTAAATTTGTCTCTGCTTTATAATTACGGATAAGGCCTACATAATTGCCGCTACTGATTGCCCTGCCCAAGCCTATATTATGCCAGCTAAAAATATCAGTTGGGAAATCCCAGTTCTCCATAAAATGGTCGGTGTAATCATTTTCCTGGTAACTATAGCCACCCAGAATTGTAAAATTATTTTTAGCAATGGACCTCGAATATTCAGCTGTTAATTCTGTCAACCGATCGATGGACTCAGCACCTCCTTCCCTTGCATACCCATTACGTCCATCTCTTAATGTTGAGGCATGTTGCTTCGTTTCGGCATAACCGTATTTCTGCATCCATTTTGAATAAGAAAATAATGATGAAAATTTTAGTCCTTTAACCGGCATAAAAGAAAGTGTTCCGTTGTATCTTGATAATAACTCATTCGTTAATCCATCGCTTTCCATTACATCCGACACGGGACTTTGATAATCAAACTTGGTTAACTCCTGGAACCAGGTAACATCGCTATTTTTGACTGGCGCTGTTGGATTTTGCATTAATGCCTGCCGGTAGTTGTTTGAATTAAAGCCATTCAGTTTTCTTGAAGAACTAAATGCATTCACATTCAACTTCAGCTTGTTGTTGAACATACTATGATTGACATCAAATCTTCCGGAAAAAACCTGGTTGAATGACTTTAGGAATAAGCCCTCTGCGTTATCATAGTTCAAGCTTGCCAAATAGTTTGTTGTGGAATTACCGCCACGAATAGTGAGGTTATGATCCTGCGTTATGGGGGTACGCGTAATTTCTTTTAACCAATCTGTGCTTGCTCCCTGGTCGATTAACTCATTGTTCCGGAGCTTTGATTCAATTTGTGCTCTCATGTCCTGGGCTGTTGACATATTAAGTTTACGTGCAATTTTCTGCATACCTGCATAAGTGCTGTATTCAACAGAAGTGCGGTTACCCGCTCCTGCCCGTTTTGTAGTAATAAAAATAACGCCATTGGTTCCACGGGTTCCGTAAATAGCGGCTGCCGATCCATCTTTCAGCACATCAAAAGATTCAATATCCTGCGGTGTTATCATCCTGAGATCACCGGGTACGCCATCAATCAGCACTAACGGGTTCTGATTAACACCCATTAGGGTTGATTGTCCTCGTAAAATCATCTGGGTAGCACCTGTAGGATCTCCGCTGGGATTAATAACCGTTAAGCCGGCTACCTTGCCCTGGATGAGCTGCCCGGCATCTTTTACAGCTCCTTTTATAAAATTTTCAGCTTTTACCGAAGCAACAGAACTGGTAATATCGCCTTTTCGCTGAGTACCATAACCTATTACTACCACTTCATTTAATAACCTGCCCATTTCTTTTAACTTAACAGATATAGTAAAACTGGCGTTGGCTTTGAGCTGGTAGTTGGCCAATTCTTGCGGTTCATAGCCCACAAAAGATATAGAAAAACTATACCCATCGCCAGACGGCAATTGCGAAAAACCAAAAATACCGGCGCTATCGGTTTGCGTTGCCGCCGTGAAATTGTTACCAACATTTTTAATAATGACATTAACTCCAGCCAGCGGCTCACCACTTTCTGAACGAACCACTCCCCGAACGTCAGTGCGGCTATCCTGGGCATGAAGCAGCAGGGGCTTTAAATAAAGGATAAATAAGAGGCATAAAGAAAGTAGCCTCAACAACAAATTTGATTTCATGTGCAGCTTTTCGTTTAAGATGATATAATAAAAGACCAGCCATTGTGTATTACACAATGATTCAACCTGTACGTTGCAAAATTTTAAATGATACGTATTACTTTTTTAGCAGAAAATAAACGCCGTTTTTCTTCGTTACGATCAAGTCGTTCAGCAGTGCTATATCATTAAGTATATTTTCCAGGGAATCTCTTTTTTCAATTCGAACCGTAAAGTATTTATCCCGGATATCATCGGAAATATAGCGGATGTCAACATCATAATATACTTTTAGTTGTTCAATTACTTTATCAAGCGGCATTCCATCAAATTTATACCAATCAGGCCTTTCCACTATCGCCTTTTCTTTTTGTGGAGGTATAGCATGCGTTATCCTGTTATTCATTTTTCCACTGCTTCGTACACTGGCTGTTACCAGGCTCTTGTTATATATCAGCTGATCACCCGGCAACAGGAAAAAATCTTTTTTTAGCTTCCTGGCAATTGATTCAACAGACCTTACTACCACTTTTCCTTCGTGCAATAAAACCATTATTATATTATTTCCAGGAAACGCTTTAACAGAAAATGATGTTCCCAGTGCTGTTGTAACCAAATCATCTGAAAAAACACTAAAAGGTCTGTTCTTATCTTTTGCCACGTTAAATAAAGCCTGCCCTTCTAAATAAACAATTCTCTTTTTTTCTGCACTAAAAAGCCTATAATACCTTATTTTACTTCCCGGCTCTAATGCAACATCCGATCCATCTTCTAATAAAACATGCATCACTTGATCAGTGGTATTTACTTTTTGAACCAGGCCTGAAACCGGCACAGAAGCTGTTTCCAAAGCCACCATCCCATACCTATTGTCCTGCTGCCTCATCAATAGCCAGGTTCCCAGTATCGTTACTATAAGCGATGCGGCAATGCTCAATCTTTTGAATGTGCGGGCAGTCCTCTTTTTTCCGAACGTGCTCCTGCTTATATCTGAGAATATTTTCTTTGAAAGAGCAGGCTGCATTTCCTCCTGAGCGTTAAAATGGTGCCATTCATGCTCGTCTATATAATCGCTTAGCGCTTCGGGGTTCGACTCGAAATATTCCAAAACCAGCTTACGCTCTTCACCTGTACACTTATGTTTGAAAAACCTTTCAATTAATTCCTGCGTTACCATTTTAATTGCGTATCATTTCAAAAATTACATTTCAGAAAATCATTTTCAAAATGATATTTGATGTTAACAATAATACTACGTTTGAAATTAAGCAAACACGTAGTGTGAATGGATTTTTTTTCTAAAAAAATAAAATAATAAAAAGAGGAAGAAATAAATGAGATAGCTGTTTGAGCGCCATCGAGATATGGCATTCGACCGTTCTCACTGACAAAGAAAGCATTTGAGCAATCTCTTTATTTGACCTGGATTCGAAGCGGCTAAGTGTAAATACCCGCCTTCTTACAGGGGGCATTTGCTCTACTACAGAAGTCAGGACTACCTGTAATTCCTTGGCCTGCAAGCTTTCCAGAACATCATTCTTATATTTTTTCTTACCATTCGATGCTAATAAATGCCTTTCTCTGTTCAGCTCTTTTCGCAAAAGATCGATACAGGTAGTCTTAGCAATCCGAAATATCTGGATTGGCAACGACAAAGATTCGTCAAGAGAATTTCGGTAATCCCATAGTTTTATGAACGTGAGTTGTGTTGTTTCTTCAGCGATATATGCTGAATTAGTTTTTGACAAAACATAGTAATACACCCTTTGATGGTATGCATAAAATACCTCAGAAAACACAATCGTATCAGCCTGTTTTAATGCAGCAATCGTATTAAAGAAATCCATTAATCAATATTTTGCATTTTACTAAATAGACTTCATATCAATTTTTGGTTTATATAAATACCTACCAAGAGCTATATTCTCTATCAGAGGCGCTTATATCTTATAGCAATAGAAAGACAAGTTATAACAAAAATAACTCAAAAAACTAATTTTTGTATATTTTACAATTAATCACTTCTTTTTTTCAATACATCGCCAGGCATTATGCCTGTTTATTGTTCGTCACGGTCTTCATAACTGGCAAAGCAATAACCCTTAAAGTTTCGATCTGCTGGCATTGGATATGCTGGAATCGCTGAGCCGTATGGAATCTAAAGGAATATCTTCCCTGAACCACGGCCCCTTGTTTTTGGAAAAACCGGGAACGGGCTTACTACAATCAACAAGAATACAGCATATTTCATCATTATCTATCCGACTTTTTTAATATAAATTATAACAGCCCTTACTTTACAACCACTCCAGGATGCGCTTAGATTGAGATTTCTTCGCTATGCAGCGAAGCGACGATAAATTTAATTTTACATTTAAAACTTCATATCCAGCTTCCAGTTATCTGCTAAACGCTGCGCTTCTTTTTTAGTAAGATGGATCACAGCGCCATGCTTTTGAACAGAAAAATTAGTCCGTCGCATCATTCCTTCATCAAAGTGTCCCAGGTTTGTGAACGTTTTAAAATCGCTGGTTTCTGCAAACCCGAAATTATGCGGTTTGATACTGAAAATGTCGTACATCAGCACCCATTTATTTTCACCGATACGTTTAAAAACATTAGGCGCTTCACAGGATCCTTTTTCAAAATCCACCTGGTTCGGCAGGTACTGGTACCCGCTGTTGACCTGATTGGAAAAAGCCATTTTGATACCGCCGGGATTTTCCTGGGCCACATACATCATACAATAGCGTCCATCAGGTAAACATGTAATATCAGCATCAAGGATCTGTCTGGCAGTGTCTGGATATTCAAATAATATTCTGGGCCGGGAACTTAGCTCGGTAAACCCTTTATTGAGATAAGCATAATAAAGTTTTGTTTTACCATGGCCCATTCGCATGGTAAAGTAGATCATGATCTTTTTCGCTTTCTGATCATATATCAGCTCGGGTGCCCATGCGCACCCAACATTCAATCCGGGAAATGCTTTATGAATGTCAAGCACTGCATGCGACCAGTTGATCAGGTCTTTCGATTTCATCAGCACAAAGCCACGGTTATTGCCCCAGTCATACAACTCCTGCGGACGCTCCCACACAGTTTGCCTGTAGCCTTTTTCTTTACCGAAAATATGCAGGTCGGTCATAGCCATATAAAAGTACCCGTCATCTCCCCGCATAATATAAGGGTCGCGGATGCCTTTTTGCTCAGCAATGGTATCTCCGGCAATAAGCGGTTGGCCATTATTTACATCTGTAAACGAGTAGCCGTCTTTACTCAATGCAAAGTACAGGCTGTGAGTATCATCTTTAAAATAAACCAGCAGGTAGGCTGCCATATCCTTTTCTGATGGTGTTATCTTTTGCTTCTGCGCAACAGATAGCAGTACGCAACCAATCAATAACAGGAAAACAAATATTCTTCTTATCACCATATTTTTTTACTTGAAAAGTTTCAAAGGCCTATACGATCTGTTATTACAAAACCGCCTTCCGGCTGTATCAGCAGATCTACGATGCCTTTTTTACTGATATTGACCGGCTTAGACACCGGCTCTTTTTCCTTGCCGTCAGTAATCAGCCTTACATTTTTCCCAGCGAATACAGAAATATCCAGCTTTAGCTTTACTGTTTGCTTTTGCGCATTGATGCCTGCGATATACCAGGTATTTCCATTACGGCGGGCCAGTACCACATATTTACCCGGATAACCGTCTATATATCGCGTCTCATCCCAGGTAGTAGGCACCTGCTTCATAAAACCGAGGGTTACCGGCGAAGCATCGGTAAGATTATTGGGCGCTAATGCAAAAAACTGGAGCGGGTTTTGAAACAATATAGCAACAGCCAGCTGGAAAGCATCGGTAGTGCGCCTGACAGAACCTCCGTTATTGTTCTTATTGAGCCGTTTGTTCAGGAAAGTTCCTCCAAATTCCATAGAGGCAACAGTATTTCGGATAAACGGATGCAACGTGGCATTGAAGGCTTCCTGGTCACAGGCTGCCTGCGCAAACACCATATTTTCTGAGGCCAGCACGGCTTCGCTTCCTACAAAATTAGGATACATACGTTCCCAGCCGCGGGGTAAGGTAGCGCCATGAAATATTACCATCAGCCCGTGATCATCCGCATCACTGAGAATGGATTCGTACAGCCTTATGGTTTCCTGCTTATCGCCTCCAAAAAAATCTACTTTAATGCCTTTTACGCCCAGGCTTTGCAGCCATTTCATTTCGCGCTTGCGGAGGATAGGATTATCCATTTTGTTGACAGGGCCCTGCTCAATATCGTTCCAATATCCGCTGGAGCTGTACCAGAGAAAAACGTTCACATTTTTGCTTTGAGCGTATTTTATTAAAGATGCCATTTGGTCATAGCCGATGTTTTTATCCCACCAGTTGTCGATTAGTACATACTCATAACCCATAGCAGCGGCCAGGTTGATGTACTTTACCTGGTCTTCGTAGTTGATACTATTATCCTGCCAAAGGATCCAGCTCCAGGTACCCCGGCCAAATTTATAAGTATGGCTGGTTTCATATAAAGGTTTTACCACATCCCAGGGAACAGTAGTTTCCACAATGGGCTTTAAAGTTTCTCCTATGGTTAATGTGCGCCAGGGAGTACGACCAGGAAGCGCAAATGCCGGTGCAACTGTTCCGTTCCCATCATTTTCCTCTGCCATTGGAAAAGCTATACGGTACAATCCGTTTGACTGATATTCGCTTAGGCGGGAGGCACAATAGCGGCTGTCCACACCGGTCTCACTTACCAAAACCCATCCTTCTGTTCCTACCCGGAACAAGCAGGGAAATGTATAGCCTTTACCATATTGCGAAGGCGTATCCATGGCTGCATCTGCCTTGTAAGGCTCTTCATAGCTGGGCTTGGTACGTTTCCAGCCGATCATGGCATCGCTTTGAGGAGTTAAAAAAGTGGTTGTTTGGAAAGGGAATCTAAAACCTGTAACTTCCTGTGAAACAGCCACACTGGTACGCCCGCTTTGCAAAGGCAGAGCATAACAAAAGGCCACATCCTGATCGCTTACACGGAATATAACATCCATATACTGCTTTTTTGCGTTGGTAAAAGTAGCTACCAGCTCATTGGCTTCATAATGCACCTGCGATCGTTTGGAGCGGTTCAGCGTATAATCTTCCGATAGCTTCGTTGTTATATGCGCGGCAAGCACCAGGTCATGTGTAAAATCTGCCATAGTAGTTTTTAGGCCTAGCGGTGAATTTTCCAGGAAAATCTTTCCGTTATATTGCACTGTATAAGCGGGGCTACCCTTATCGGTAAAAACCGTTACCTGCAGTTTGCCATCGGGGCCGGTTAGTTTTACATCCTGCGCCGTTAATACATTCGTAATACTTAAGCTAAGCAGGCAGAACAAAAGTTTTGTCATAATCTACAATTTATTTTCTCTTTTATAAAGTTCCGTTGGGTCACTTTATCCATGCAATCGTTTAATAAACCCTCCTAAACAGCAAATGCTTTTTTCATCCTTATCGTAAGTGCAAAAGACAATAGAACAGGGGGTATAACGAATGACTCCTTCATACAGCAGCCCACTTTTTTAAACCTCAGTTTCTGAAACGAATATAAGAATAATAAATTATTTGTCAATAATACATTTATTAAAATCTGCAGCCGTAACACTTTATTGGTGGATATATCCATTCTTCCTGGGCGTAAGTCAATAAATGGCTTCCTTAGCAACACCCAGAACAGTGATGCCGTCTCTGTTAATCTGATAACAATGTGAAGAGATATTTATCAATATAGGCTGCCTTTTCCTTGGATTTGTATTGCTGAATATACCGCGGATGTTCCAGGCATACCAGCTCACCGAAAAGTCTTTCCTCTTTATTGAGCTTTTCCAGAAACAACAGGTTTTTTTTCCCCAATACATACGCTTTATCCGTTTGCATACCTATTTGTATATGCTGCCTGAGGCTTTTTATCATAAAAGGTTTTACAGCGTCAAACAAAGCCCTGTCGTCATAATAGTTCGCGTTAAGCCAATTATTATTATCAGTACGCCGCAAAATGGCTAAAGGAAAAGGAGAATTGATATAAATATCATTATAAAAATTTTGAACACCTCCATAAGCTTGAATTACTTCGTATAAAAAAACCGAGGAGGGCTCGTGAGAATAAGCGCTCTTCATTTTTATACCGCAAACGGTGTCGAGCCTCTTGGTATCGGTAAAGGGAACGCCTGTAAGTCCTGCACCATGGCGGCTGGGATTGATACCCATGAGAAATTTTCGTTTCTTGTTATCGCTATAAAATTTATAATAAAATTGTGTCATTACCTCCATCGTTTCAGGATTCTCCCTGAAAGGGTTCATTACCCCGAATCCCGATGGCAATGGGCCTGTATAATGTAGCTGCCGGTTAAATGCAATGATCTTATCTGCTGCTGTTTTCAACTCTTTTTACTTTTGATAGTGGTTAATGCAGCGCCCTTGTGAGCTGCAATATGATCGGTTTTATGGCTTTTTATTTCATATTGCGGATCTTCGGGCGTAGCATGGTGCGTATAACCCTTATAGTCAAAATCACTGGTATGAACTTTAATAATAGTGCCCGAAACCCTTCCTGCTTCTGAGTTCCAGCTTACATTATCACCTACATTAAACTTTTTCATTTTTGTTCTTTTCGAGTTGGCTAATGCAATTCCTGATGTACCCCTTTTAAGTAAACGGTTGTGAATAAACGCTTATAATAAAATTAACAGTTGCTGATGAAAATTACAGACCGTTTTGCCTTTTCATGCAAATAGGTTTATGGCTGTCAACATTCTGTATAATTATCCCTGAATCTTCCGTTTACTGCTATAATGCTTTCCATAAAAATCTGCTGCCCGTCCTGAAGGATCACATATGGGTTTTTACATTCTAAATTCAGCTCCCTGATGATCCCCTCGATCCGCATCAGCCCGTTGTTATCATACAATAATCTTACACGCTCATGATTATTCAGCGTTTCCTGTAGTAATACATCAAAACTTTCACCTGGCTTTAAAGTATCTCTTTGATCCATGATCATGGCTTTTAACTGTGTATAAAAACTATTTACCCAATTGCTCGCGGCCTTCAGAAGTGAGCATTTCAAAGCTCCAGGGTGGATCGAATGTCAGTTCAATATCTGCTTCCTTACCAGGAAATTCCTTTTCCAGCGCGTTCTTCACCCCGTTTGTAATAGCCTCCCCCATCGGGCAATGGGGCGTGGAAAGCGTCATTGTAACTTTGATCTTTTCGTTACTGAAGTCTATATCATAAATAAGGCCAAGATCCATCACATTCACAAAAAGCTCAGGGTCTATTACATCGTATAAAGCATTCCGGGCTTTTATCTTATCATCATAATAAATATCAGTCAGAGAAAACTCCATTTTATTTTTTATAAAGATACGTTGCTTTAAAAAAGTGAGAGGTACGATTTTACGTCACTGGATACAGGTTGTTGGCTCCGGCTAATAGTTCATGGTTCATAGTTCATGGACAAACCCTATCAACTTTTTAAACCTTAAAACTTTTCAACTTTCCTCCGTCATCTGTCCACTTTTATGCAGCAATATTTTTGCCACATTATAACCATACAACGCTGATACAATCACCCATGATCCCAAAGCAATGCGTATCAATAAAAGATTTTGTAATACAATCGCAATTGCCAGCAACACAAGTGCCCCATTAAAAAACCAGAACTGCCATATGATCAGCCCTTCATCATATAAATGCTTGGGGAGCGGTACCTTTACCTTCCCGGACAAATGTTTGTAATGCCCGTTCCAAACAATAAACGGCAGCGTTTTAAACGTTTTGCCCACAATAATACCCGTTATCCAGCCCATAAAAAGAAAAGTGCCATATAATATGGTCCATTGCGTTCCTTTTATATACCAGATAACAGGAATCAATAATACAGATGCCGCAAGACAGAGAAAAGAAATAAAAGTATGTTTCATCAGCAGCTCTATTTTTTTTCTTACCCTGCTTTTAAAAGCATCGTACAAATACAACAGCCAACAAATAATGCCTGTTAAAACAAGCAAAGCATATACTAAAAACCTGGAGCTGCTCCCGATAAAATAGCCATCAGCCAAGAACAATATTAATCCCAGATTTTGAAAGATGAAAGCATATTTCAGGAGGTGCTCTCTTTTTGATTTTCCTAAGAGGAACATAGGCACCAGCCTGGCGCTTACGCCCGTAATGAGCTGCAGGAACCATCCGGCCAAACCCGCATGTGCGTGGAGCTTGAGTATATCAAGATGATTTTTTTCGAAAAAGGGGAAGGCCAGGTTAACAGCCAGCAGCAGTCCTGCCACTACCGTGAACAGCAACCATAATGCGGAAGCTGCAATAAATAATTTTTGAACAGAATATCGAAAACAGACCCTGCTTGTTAAAACAACGTTTAAGAAATAAAAGATGGCTGAAATCACTACCAGGGAGCCACCACTGATCATCAGCCACCCCACCCTGAAATCCCAGAATGAAAATGTGAGCAACGCCACTCCTGCCGTCAAGGTGTACCAGCTCAAAGATGCCAGCAGCGGGCTGTATAACGCTCTTTCGCAAATTACGGGCAGCAATTGATAGGCCGCTCCAAAGATGATCATGCTTCCCCACCCTAACGCAGCAATATGCACAATGGTCAACAAATGCGGGCTGAAATAGTGGCGTGTAAAACTTTCTGCACTAATAAGCATTAAAACACATAATACAGAAAACGCAACGGCCCCTCCCGCATAAAACGGAAGCACTGCACTGTTAGGAGGTGCTTTTCCTATATTAATATCTGCCATGTCGCTATAACCGGTCTTTTAATCTTTTACTGATCTTTAAAAATAAGCATCTTCACATCACCCTCATCAATATTATGAATGTGTACCGAAAAATCTTTGGCAGCCAGCTCTTCCAATAAAAAAACAGGCACTCTTTTGTGATGCACATACAAGCCATGACCCGCCGGAAGTGTTTCCAGCTCTGCCAGGATCGTTTGCATGGGCAAAGGCATTTCGAGGTCTCTTACATCTATTGTTGTTCTGTTTTCACCTAAAAAAAGAGTGCTTACCTTCTCAAAGGAAGCTGCATCGTGCATTACCACTTTTTCTGAAGGCCCGGATGTGGCTGAATTTTTTTTCTGCTTTTTTAAAAAATAGGTATGAAATTCTTTATCGCTGATGGTATCGACAAAACTCGATTCGGCCTTATCCTTTTCCAGCAGATGGATCAAAGGTGTTGGTACAAATGTGTTAATAATACAAAGTATTTTTCCGCCAGGTACTTCGTTAAACTTCCGCATAATTTCTTTAAGCGGATCGGTACCGCGCTCAATAACCGGGCGAACATCAAACCTTATCAGGTCCTCTCCGGGAGCAGCCTTCAACCAATCCGGCTTTTCCTTACCTTCAGCATTTGGCGGAACAGCAGCAGGGGCAGCCTGCTGTTCATTTCCGGAAAAACGGTATCCTAAAGGTTTCAGCACCCGTTCAAAATCTTCCACTTTGCAGCCGCCCATTTTTGCCGCTTCAGCTACCGTAACTCTTGATGCCATTACTTTTCGCAGGATGGGGTTTTTTAACCGCTTCAGCGGAGGAGCGATGGAAGCTATGGCATCAATACTGGATTTATTGTACCGGATGATGTCGGAAATTTTTGTATGAATATTAAAGTCCATTATGTTCATTTATTATACTACAAAATTATTATGCTGATGATAGAACAAATCGTCATTTCGGCTTATTATTATGGTATAAAATCCATCGAATCGCTTACGGCTCTTTCTTATGACCTTTAAAATATTTTTCCCACAATTCCAATAAGCAGTGCTGCTAAAGCTATCAGCAGAAATACTATCAATAAAGTTGGCGTAGGGAACATACTTCAATTTACATTTAATATATTAAGACCTTTTTATCTTAATTTATAATAAAAAAAACTATCCTCTTTTTAAAAGCAAGGGAGCGCTTTCCTCCCAGGTTTTAAACTGCTCTAAAGTGGCAGATCTATAAATATTGTAAAGAGCAGCCCGGGCCTCTTTATACTGGTGGTGTATGGGACAGGGATTTTTCTCTGAACAATAATCCAGCCCTACACCGCAGCCTTTGAACACTTTATCTCCATCTATTGCAATTACAATATCTGCCAAAGAACGTTTGGCATCCTTCGCCTCCATATAAAAGCCACCATAGCGGCCCTTGGATGATTGAAGGAAGCCCTGCCTGCTTAGGCCCTGTAAGATCTTTCCTATAAATAGTTCGGGGGAGCCAATATTTTCCGAGATCTCTTTGATATTTATCATCTGCCTGTTTCCGGAATGCTGAGCGATATAGATCATCGCCCTTAAAGCATATTCGCATGTTTTAGACAACATAAATAATACAGTCTTGCTGTGATCTTTTTATTACTCCCTTTAAACCAGAATAATTTCATGCAGGTTTCCGCGAAAGTAAATCGTTTTTTAAATTCAGACAAATTTATCTTAATTAAGAAAGGAAATCCAACTGTCATCCATCCGTTTTTATATCGTACAATTTGCTGGATTCCGGATGCTGGATTCCGGCTAATAGTTCATGATCAAACCCTGTCAACTTTTAAACCTTTAAACTTTTCATCTGTCATCTGTCCTCTTTCATCCCGTACATCGTACACCATACATTGTACATTAGCTGGATACTGGATGCTGGTTACAAGTTGCTGGTTGCCGGATACGGGTCGTTTTTCAAGCCTTCTACTTCCAGCAGCTAGTATAGAAAATCTATATCACCTGATTGATAAACCTTTTTGTTCCTTCTTATTAATCTTTAGATCACTTCCAACCACTATTAAACTATCTTCAAGGACCTATCAACCTTTAAACATTTCAACCTTCCTCCTGTCAACTGTCATCTGCCAACTATCATCTCTACTTCTATGGGAATATACCCAGCTCTGCATAAGAAGTAGCTACTTTATTAATAGCTACCACATAAGCAGCAGTGCGCATATCAGGGATATTTATATTGCCTTTCCATTCTTCCATAATTTCCCGGGTAGCGCCAATCATGGTTTCTTCAAGACCGCTGTAAACAAGATCTACTTCATCTGCCCCATGTTTGATAAACGACCGGTTTTTTTCGTCTACCCGCTTGCCGGTCAGTTCTTCCATTTCCTCCAATATGCGTGCATTCATATTCTCGTTAAAGCGTTTCTCCATCCTTCCATAACGAACATGGCTCAGGTTTTTCAACCATTCAAAATAAGATACGGTAACCCCTCCTGCATTCAGGTACATATCCGGCACTACCAATACGCCTTTTTGAATAAATATCTCATCAGCTTCGGGAGTTAAAGGCCCGTTTGCCGCTTCTCCTATAATTTTAGCTTTTATGCGCGGGGCATTTTCTCCATCGATCACGTTTTCCAATGCAGCGGGGATCAGGATATCGCAATCCAGTTCCAGCCCGGCTTTACTGCTTTCCAGGTTGATTGCTCCCGGAAAGTTCAGGACAGAACCGGTTCTTTTCCTGTGTGCCACCAGCTCGTGTACATTAATACCGTCGGGCTTTGAGATCGCTCCTTCATACTCTGCAATACCAACAATAACAGCCCCGTTCTCCATAAAATATTTGGCGGTATGAAAACCCACATTTCCCAATCCCTGAACTACAATACGTTTTCCTTCCACACCTGTAGCAAGCCCCCGTTTCAGCATCTCCTCCTCCATAGAGCAAACTTCTTTCAGGCCATAAAAAACGCCTAAACCTGTAGCTTCCCTTCGACCACGAACTCCTCCCTGCGAAACAGGCTTTCCTGTTACGCAACCGGCGGCATCAATATCCTGCGGGTGCATGGCAGCATAGGTATCCAGTATCCACGCCATTTCTCTTTCACCTGTACCATAATCAGGAGCAGGCACATCAACTGCAGGGCCTATAAAACTTTTTTTGATCAGCTCAGAGGTATAGCGTCTTGTAATTTTTTCAAGTTCATAAGGCGTATACTTTTTCGGGTCTATCTTTATGCCACCCTTTCCTCCGCCAAAAGGCACATTCACAATAGCACACTTGTAAGTCATTAAAGCGGCCAGCGCCATTACCTCGTCCATATTCACCGACATTGAAAAGCGAATACCGCCCTTACACGGCGTTTTGTGATGCGAGTGCTGGGCGCGATACGCTTCAATAACCTCAATAGAGCCATCCTCTTTTTTAATGGGAAAGCGCATACGGTAAACGGAGTTACAGGCACTGATCTGTTCCAGCAGCCCTTTATCCCATTTGGTGAATTCGGCTGCCTTGTGGAAGCTTTTTTTAACAGCTCCAAAAAAACTGTAATTATTATCAGACATAGTTCGGATTTTTTGAATATTGGACAAAGTTGAAATAAATCGTTATTAAAAAAGGTTAATAAATATTTATATTATATCAACGGCAAGCAGGTAGCAGAAGGAATGGCGTATAAAAGCAAAGCAATCCTATTTCATCGATCAAAAGCTAAGCCTTTGTTTCGGCGTCTTCCAGCTTTTTTACTTTTCTTTCAATCCTTATTAAATAAAGGATCAATCCCAGCAAGATGATCAGCATTACTGCTACCACCACATAAATTCTCCCGCTGCTGTACATCAGGCTTTCTTTAGCCTGGGCAAAAGCCATGACCGGAAGAAACAGTAAGAAAACGAACAAAAATCTCATTGCGCTTTTATTTAATAAAATGTTTCTCTTTGATATAATTCAATCTTATTTTGACCGTTGCAATCCAAACGCCCAGCAAGGCCCACCCGATGAAGGCAGGATATTGAATCATACGCATAGCAGGACTGGAATCTTTAAAGTTCAGGGCCGGGTTACCCTCTTGTCCGGGGTGCAGACTGGGCAAAAGCCGGGGAACTACCATAATAGTAGGAAACAGCATGGCAAAGGCAAAAATGTTATAAACAGCGCTGATGCGTGCTTTTTGATCTATGTCCTGTATAGAGCTTCTCAGAATAAAATAGGCGAAATAAATAAGGAGCGCAACAGCCGTTCCTATCAGTTTAGGTTCCCTGGCTACGGCGCTGAATGAGTCAAAAGCAGGGTTATTGGGATCAGCCCAGGTATAACTGGCCCATACCGCGCCGGTAGCGTATCCCAACAAACCAAAAACGATCCCTACCGAAGCATAGTTGCTGGCAGCAATATCGTTCTTTAAATGGCTCTTGCTTAAATAACGGATAGAATGTACCAAAGAACAGGTAAATAACACAAACATGGCAGCCCACATACCTACATGATAAAAAACATTCCGGATCGTTTCCCCGAGTACAGGAAGATTAGGTATTTTAACCAGCAAGCCGCCTACAATGGCATATACCAATAAGATCACACAGAGAATTTTCCACCATGCCTTCTTCATACTAAAAACATCAGTTTAAGTTGATAAACACAAAAGTAAGCGGAAAGTTCATAGTTTATGGGATAGGTTCATAAAACTTTTCGCAGCATTGCTGGATACTGGATAGTGGATACTGGATATTGGATATTAGATATTAGATACTGGATACTGGTTTCGATTAATGGTTCATAGCAAAATCCTGTCAACTTTTCAACCTTTAAACTTTTTTCCTCCGTCATCAGACCTCCGACTTCGGTTTTTCTGACTTCCGGACGTTCCGACTTTCATTAATCCTTCCAAAGAAAAGGGAAAAGGATGACAGAGAGCAGTCCTACCAGCAAATCAAGCGCTACCAGTAATAATATATCGCTCCACTGAAAGTTTTGACCAACAGAAAAAGCCGTGTTAGACAGCTTCATGAGCAGCATTAATTGCGGAACAATTAAAGGAAAACCCAGCACGGCCATAATCGCTGCATTTTGCCTGGCTTTGGCGGCAATGGCCGCTAAAAAAGTAAACACCATGCTTAAGCTGAAGCCACCTAAAAGCGCCAGCCCGGTAAAAGGCAGGAGCTGTTCGGCAGGATTGCCTATAAATGCTAAAAACAACAAAAGACTGATAAAGGTCATCAGCAGCATCAACAAACTGTTGAACAGCAGCTTTGCGATCATAAAATGAACCGGAGAGGTAATGGTATAAAAATATAGCATGCGGGCGCGGCTTTCCTGCATAAAACTTTTAGCTACTGCATTAATGCAGATAAATAATTGTATTACCCAGAACAAGCCGTTCCATATTTCCTTTTCCGGCTCCTGTATGGCCAGGAACAGCACAAAAATGGTAGCTCCCATATAAAGTAGGATACCATAGAAACTGTACTGCTGGCGCACTTCCAGCAATAGATCTTTTTTTAATAAGGTAATAACAGGTTTCAAAATAAATCAGAATGGGAATACGGTTAGGTTATATACTTTTCAATTATTTTTCTACTGCGTTCGCTAATACCTTCAAAGTTAACTAAAGTTTTGGTAACGGCTTCTCGTTATAGCATTTCCTGCATCTTGGTTCATACGCGTCCATTGCACCTAACATTACCTGGTCCTCATCAGGAATTTTCCGGTAAGAGTAATTAGCTATATTACCGCATTTTACGCATATAGCGTGTAATTTAGTCACATAGTCTGCTTTAGCCAGTATAGAAGGCATTTGTCCAAATGGCTGACCGGTAAAGTCCATATCAAGCCCTGCTACAATAACCCTTATACCCTGGTAAGCCAGCTCATCGCACACCTCCGGTAGGCCATCATCAAAAAACTGGGCCTCATCGATACCGATCACATCGGCTCCCTGGGCCATCAGCAATATTTTCCGCGAATTATCTACCGGGGTTGAATGTATAATATTGGTATCATGCGATACAATGTTCAGCTCATCATATCGGGTATCAATAGCCGGTTTAAAAATCTCTACTTTTAAATTGGCAAACTTCACCCTCTTAAGACGGCGTATGAGCTCCTCGGTTTTACCGCTGAACATAGAGCCGCAAATTACTTCTATCCAACCCCGCTTTTCCCCGCTTAAATTAGGTTCAATAAACATTATTACACCTGGTTTGTAGGAATAAAATTTTCCAAAATTAAGGCGTATTCACTATCAATAAAGGTATTTTATCATTGTTGCCTAAAACCTGATATCTGGCGCATACCGTTAATAACGGCTTGCCCCTTTTCTTTGAATCATTCACAAACATATTATTCCTCTCAAATTCTTCTTAATAGTTGTCCATGTGGTTATCTTTAGCAGCTATTAAATTTATTTAGCCTGACACCTGTACTGAATATTGTTTTAAACCATTTAACCTGTATGTTCAAAAAAGTTTAGCAATCTTTTTGCAGATTTAATAGTTTCAGCCTGAAAGCTTTAATCTTTGATGTGTATAGTCTGCTGCAAATTATAACATTTGGATAAGGCGTATAGGTATTGTTTTTGCGCAATGAACAGATACAAAACAGATAATATCCTGTTTACTGCTGTATTTATAAAAAAAAATAATGGACAGAATAAAGAGTTTGATTGAAAAGCTGAATATGCAGTCTGAACAAAATGCCGCTCTCGGCCAGTTATTAACCACCGTTCAAATGCTTCAAAACGAAATTGCCGGTACTATCAAAGAGGTTGAAGTGTTAGGAACAAGCAGGATTTCGGTAATAGTGCCTAACGCTCAACCCATTCCAGGAAAGAGCACCTCAAATGAAAATATAGCGCCCGATGAGGAGGAAAAAGAATACTTTGAGCTGGTGGTTGATGTCATGGATGAAGAAGATCAGGAGATCAGTACAACAAGCGATATTCCCAGTTATGAAGAGCTCATGAAACTGAAAAATGAACAGGATCAACAACAGGCCACACTTAATTTTGAACAAGCTGATGATCTTCCCACTCTTTCAAGGCAAAATAAGCCCGTAGTCAAAGCTGTCAAGCAGTCCGCATCACCGCGGGCAGGCAAAAATGCAGTTAAAGACTTAAAAAAAGCGATCAATGCGCAGGACAAGATAGCGTATGTTAAAGAACTTTTCAGAGGAGATGAGGTAATGTTTGAGCGAAGCATCAGCACCATTAATAACTTCAGTACTTTGAATGAAGCCGAATACTGGATACAGCGTGAGCTGAAAACAAAAAACGGCTGGCTCATAGGCCACCCGGTAGTGCAGCAGTTTGAACAATTGATCAAAAGGAGATTTGCTTAAGCCAGCCCAGGATTTTGTGAGTAGCGCCGGTATTTTCTGCTACAAACTTTCCTGCATTGGAACTGTACTCCTGTAAGACATTTTCATTATTTAATAGTTTACAAAAAACATCAATTAATTCATTACTAGTATTATATGTAAAACCACCTTCATTTTTTATTAATCCAACAGCTTCTGCAAATTTTTTATAATTAGGACCGAAAATCACCGGTTTATTGTACACTGCCGCTTCCAAAGTATTATGTATCCCGGATTTATTGAAGCCACCCCCTATATAGCTGATTGTGCTATAGTTATACAACCTGGACAACATGCCGACATTATCAATGATCAATACATTGCCTCCCGGTAACATTTCGTTTTCCAATGATTTTCCAGCTATTTCAGAATAAAAAGCAGCAGCAGGGAAAATACTGCTTAAAAATTTAAGATGACCATCTTTAATTTCATGAGGAGCAATAATTAATAAAATTTCATTTATACTATTAATTAATTTTTGCAGGTTCATTTCATCCTCTGGCCAGGTACTTCCTGCCACTACAACTTTTTTACCTGCTGCAAATTTTTCAATAGCCGGTATAGGTTCAAAAGCTGTAGCAATGGCAGTCACTCTGTCGAACCGCGTATCGCCTGCCAGGGTAACTACATGGGCAGGAAGAATGGATTGAAGACGTTCCAGGCTTTCCTCATTTTGTACAAAAAGGTGGCTGAAAAAGTGCAGCATCTTCCGGTGCAGGCTGCCGTACCATTTAAAGAAAACAGCATCTTTTCTGAAGATAGCGGATATCAGGATAACCGGCATCTTTTTTTTGTAGAGCTGTGAAAGATAATTGTACCAATATTCATATTTTACAAAAAGAACCAACGCAGGATTTACGATCTCCAGGAACCTTTTTACGTTAGCTTTTGTATCCAGCGGCAGGTAAAAAATCCAGTCGGCACCGGAATAATTTTTTCTTATTTCATATCCTGAAGGAGAAAAAAAAGTCAACAATATTTTATGAGCAGGATATTCTTCTTTCAGCTTTTCCAGAACCGGCCGGCCCTGCTCAAATTCTCCGAGAGAAGCGCAATGCATCCAGATAACCGGCTCACCGTTATTGCCCATAGCACTTTCGAGCCGGGTTAAAATATTCTTCCTGCCACGAACCCACAGCTGCGCTTTCTTATTAAATAACGATGCCAGGTGTATGGCGCCGGCATAAACTCTTAAAAATATATTATAGATAATAACATCCACGGTAAAATGGTTTTGGCAAAAGTAAAGCGTATTGCTTTTTATTTTATTACTTTTGTTCACTTCAAAATACAAAGAAATATCCATGCACCCTATACAAATGGTTGATACCCATACCCAATATCTGAATATTAAGGAAGAAATCGATAAAGCAGTGCTGGATGTAATGGACAGCAGCGCTTTTATTAACGGGCCTGCTGTAAAGGAATTTTCCCAAAACCTTTCGGCTTACCTCGGCGCAACGCATGTAATACCCTGTGCTAACGGAACCGATGCCCTTCAGATCGCCCTGATGGCACTAGGACTTCAGCCGGGAGATGAGGTGATCACTCCTTCATTCACTTATATTGCTACCACCGAAGTTGTGGCTTTGCTGAAACTGAAACCGGTTTTTGTGGAAGTAGACAAAGCTACTTTCTGTATAGATGTGCAGGACCTGGAAAAGAAGATCACTCCCAAAACAAAAGCGATCGTGCCGGTGCATCTTTACGGACAGGCCGCTGATATGGAAGCTATCATGTCTGTAGCCCATAAACACCATTTATTAGTAATAGAAGATAATGCCCAGGCCATTGGCGCTTCCTTCACATTTTCTGACGGAACAGTAAAAAAAACCGGTACGATAGGGCATATTGGCTGCACCTCTTTTTATCCAAGCAAAAACCTGGGAGCATTTGGAGATGGTGGTGCTATTTGTACCAATGACCCTGAGCTGGCTGCAAAAATGCAGATGATCGCTAACCACGGCCAAAGCAAAAGATATTACCACGATGTGGTGGGTTGTAACAGCAGGCTCGACAGTATACAGGCTGCGATTCTCAACGTCAAACTCAAACACCTGGATGAGTATAATGCGGCAAGGCAGGATGTAGCGGCCTTTTATAATCAGGCATTCATTAACAATGAAAAGATCATAACCCCAACAATAGCTTCAAATGCTACGCACGTGTATCACCAATACACACTTATTCTAAATGATGTAGACAGGGACGGTCTGTCTGCCTTCCTGGCAGAAAAAAAGATCCCGTCTATGATCTATTACCCTGTTCCGGGCCACAGGCAAAAAATGTTCGGGCAGTTTGATACAGAAGCGCAGGAATTGCCGGTAACCGACTGGTTAACCGAAAGGGTTATTTCTTTGCCTGTTCATACCGAAATGACCCGGGAGCAATTGGAGTACATCACTACTTCCGTTTTAGCCTTTGTAAACCGATAATTGCGGATGTTTACCCGGTTAGTAGAAAAAAAGACCAAGATGGCCGTTATCGGCCTGGGTTATGTAGGGCTGCCGGTAGCTTTGGCTTTTGCTAAAAAGGTACCGGTAATTGGCTTTGACATTAATGAAGAACGTATAGCCATGATGCGCAAAGGCATAGATCCGGGTAAAGAGCTTGAAGCCGCAGCCTTTGAAAACTGCGATATTGTTTTTACCAGTTCCCTGGAGGTTTTGAAAGAGGCCGGCTTTTATATTGTAGCCGTTCCTACACCGGTTGACAGCAAGAATATACCTGATCTGGGCCCCGTTTTAAAAGCCTCGCAAACCATAGGTAAAGTGATCAAAAAGGGAGACTATGTCGTTTTTGAGTCAACCGTTTACCCCGGCTGTACCGAAGAAAATTGTTTACCGGTGATCGAAAGCGTATCAGGCCTGAAAAACAAGCGCGATTTTAAATTGGGTTATTCCCCGGAACGTATCAACCCCGGCGACAAAGTACACACCATTACCAATATTGTAAAGGTGGTATCGGGCTGTGATGCAGAGGCGCTTGAAAATATAGCGCAGGTGTACGAGCTGATTGTGGCGGCAGGAGTGCATAAAGCAGCATCTATCAAAATTGCAGAAGCCGCTAAAATTGTAGAGAATACCCAACGCGACCTGAACATTGCGTTTATGAACGAACTGTCCATGATATTTGATAAAATGGAGATCAACACTTTTGAAGTACTGGAAGCTGCCGGTACCAAGTGGAATTTCCTGCAATTCAGGCCCGGACTGGTAGGAGGACACTGTACCGGCGTAGACCCCTATTATCTTTCCTATAAAGCAGAACGATCAGGGCATAAAGCACAACTGATTCTGGCCGGGAGAAATATCAATGATTCGATGTCTGGGTACGTGGCTGAAAAGGTGGTAACGCATATCGTCAGGTCCGGGACCCACGCAAAACAGGCCAAGGTATTGATAATGGGCGCCACATTTAAAGAAAACGTCAGCGATATCAGGAACAGCAAAGTCGCTGATATTGTAAAAGCCCTGCAGGATTTGTCAGTAAATGTGGAGGTGAATGATCCGTATGCCGGGTCAGATGAGCTTAGGAAAGAATATGGAATCGATCTGGTAAAAAATATTGCATCGGATTATGATGCGGTCATTATAGCTGTAGCTCACAAAGATTATTTATCGCTCGATGATCCTTATTTTTGCTCCATTACAAAAGAAAGAGCGCTTATTGCAGACCTGAAAGGTATTTATCGGAATAAAATTATCAACAGAAAATATTATAGTTTATAGTATGCCATTTACATCCACCGGAATAGAAGGTTTGCTGATTTTTGAGCCAAGGGTGTTTGAAGACAGCCGCGGATATTTCTTCGAAGCTTATAACAAATCGGTTTTTGAGGCTGAAGGATTAACTTACGGTTTCGTTCAGGACAACCAGTCCTTTTCACAATACGGGACCATACGGGGCCTGCATTACCAGCAAGCCCCGTACGCCCAGTGCAAATTAGTAAGGGTTTTGCAGGGAAAGATCCTGGATATAGCAGTGGATATCAGGAAAGCTTCTCCAACTTATGGTAAGGTCTTTAGTATTGAGCTGACCTCTGAAAATAAAAAGCAGCTATTGATACCGGCAGGTTTCGCTCATGGATTTTCTGTTTTAAGCGAAACAGCTATGGTCATGTATAAATGTGATGCGCTCTATAATAAAGAAAGCGAAGGGGGTATCATTTATAATGACCCCGATTTAGCTATTGACTGGCAGTTACCGGATGAAGCAGCTATAGTATCAGATAAAGACCTGCTGCTGCCTACATTAGCGGCTTGCAAAAATAATTTTTAGGATAATGATGGCACCCCAAAAAATAGTAGTTACCGGGAGTAACGGGCAGCTGGGCTCTGAAATAAGGGAATTAGCAAACAGCTACCCGGGATATATGTTCCTGTTCACAGATAAAGAAGAGCTTTCGATTATAGATGAGAAAGCAGTGAATACATTTTTCGACGAGCATCAACCTGCATTTTGCATCAACTGTGCGGCATATACCGCTGTTGATAAAGCAGAAGATACTGCCGAGCGGCCCCTCGTGGAAGCACTAAATGCAGATGCAGCAGGTTACCTGGCCAAAGCCTGTGCCCGGCATCATACAAAATTCATACACGTTTCTACCGACTATGTTTTTGATGGTAATTATACAATTCCCTATAAAGAAACTGATGTTACAGAACCTGTTAGTGTGTACGGAATCACAAAGCTCAGGGGAGAGCAGCTGGTAATGGCCCACACAGATGCTATCATTGTACGTACAGCCTGGGTATACTCTTCCTATGGGAAAAATTTTGTAAAAACGATGCTGCAGCTTATGCAGAGCAAGCCCCGCATAAGTGTGGTAAGCGACCAGTATGGCACACCAACCTATGCCGCTGACCTGGCTGCTGCGATTATGCAGATCATAGCCTCAGGCAAATGGCATCCGGGTATTTACCATTATACCAATGAAGGAAAAATCAGCTGGTACGAATTTGCTTTGGCTATAAAAGAGATTACGGGTGCAGCCAGCGAAGTAAAAGCTATACCAACAAGCGAATATCCCACGCCAGCAAAAAGGCCTGCATGGAGCGTTCTTGACAAATCGAAGATCAGGGAAGTATATTCGATAGTCATTCCCGGCTGGAGAAAAAGCCTCGAAGCCTGTATCAGCAAAATCTCATAGATTCAACAAAGCCAGGGCTTTGTTGTTTTATATTATATCTTTTACGTATAATATTTTCAGATGATATATTCTACAATGAAGCGTTTATTGCTGTCCGTTTTTTTGGTGCCTGCTGCTTTATTTGTGATAGCACAGGATTCTACAGCCATACAATTTTCATTTGATCATAAAAGGATCAACCAAAACGAAGCGACATTAACTATTACGGCACGGGTTATAAAGCCCGGTATCGATTTATTCGCCCTTCAGAAATCGCCGGACGATATCGTATTTTCACAGGTTAGCTTTGACAGCTCGGCAGCACCCTACCTGAAGGGAGCTATTGTTGAAAAAGGTCATGTTCAGATCAAGTCCGATCCTGTACTTTCCCTTAATGTAGCCTATATTAATGATTCCGTTCAATGGATACAGCACCTGGATATTCCTGAAACCGACACTGTTCTAATTAAAGGTAAGGTTGCCTATATGTACCATGCAGGCGAAGAATACCCTTCTGCTGAGGAAGATTTCAGGGTAGTGATTGAGCCTGACAATAACGCGGTAACAGTGACTGAAGGAACGGGTGCAGCTGGTGGAACTGATGGCAAAAGCGAATCTTTATGGTGGATATTCCTCGGCGCATTTGGCGGTGGCTTACTGGCATTGCTTACTCCATGCGTTTATTCCATGATACCTGTTACCGTTAGCTTCTTCACAAAAAGGAGTACCAACAAACAGGAAGGAATTAAGAATGCGCTCGTTTATTCCCTTTCCATCATTATTATATTTACTTTGCTCGGCTTTTTAATTACCCTCATATTTGGCCCTGCGGCTTTAAATAATCTTTCTACAAACTGGATCGCCAACCTCGTGTTCTTTGCCATTTTTGTAATATTCGGCATCTCGTTTCTGGGAGCCTTCGAGATACAGTTGCCCAGCTCATGGTCCACCAAAGCCGATAGCAAAGCCGGTACCGGCAGCTTCTGGGGTATTTTCTTTATGGCGTTAACGCTTGTAATTGTATCTTTTTCCTGCACAGGCCCAATTATAGGGAATCTGCTGGTATTGGCGTCCAGGGGTAGCTATTGGGGACCCTTAATAGGTATGTTTGGCTTTTCGCTGGCGCTTGCCTTACCCTTTGCGCTGTTTGCCTTCTTTCCAAGTAAATTAAATGTTTTAGGAAAAGCTGGTGGCTGGCTGAATACTATTAAAGTTACACTGGGCTTCCTGGAACTGGCTTTAGCCTTAAAGTTCCTGTCCAATGCCGACCTTGTAAAAAACTGGCGCATATTAGACCGGGAAGTGTTCATCGTTCTATGGATCGTGATCTTCTTTTTGTTAGGGCTGTATTTACTAGGAAAGCTGAAATTCAGGCACGATGATGAATTGCCTAAAAATGATTTTGGTATCCCCTACCTGTCTGTTACCCGTTTGTTTTTTGCTATAGCTGCCTTATCAATGGTCGTATATTTAACACCAGGCTTATGGGGCGCCCCTCTTAAAGGGTTAGGGGCCTTTTTACCGCCTATGGGTACACAGGATTTTAATGCAGATGACCTGCCTAAGGGATTTGATATTTCCAGGCTGACTCATAGCAAGGCAGCAAGTGCAGTAGATGACGGGGAAGCGCTGCCGCACCCTGTAAAGTACGCAGATGCCATGAAAAAGAATGAGCCGGATGTAGTAGTGAACAATGGTATGATCACCTATTTTGATTATAATGAGGCATTAGAGGTAGCCCGCAAACTGAAAAAGCCATTAATGCTCGATTTTACAGGGATCAATTGTATCAATTGCAGGAAAATGGAAACGCAGGTATGGAGTGATCCGGAGGTGATGAAGCTCTTAAAAGAGGAGTTTGTAATTGCATCTTTATTTGTAGATGTACATGATGCCAGTGTTGCCTTACCTGTGGGAGAGCAGTTTTACTCAAAAGACTTAGGAAAAGAGGTAGAAACTTTAGGAGATTTGAATACACATTTGCAGGTAAGCCGATACGGCAGCAACTCACAACCCAACTATTTCTTTTTGGATGGGGATGAAGAACGCCTGATACCTACAGGCTATGGTTATAACCCGGCAAAAGGAATTAAAGAATTCAAAGACTGGTTGCAAAAAGCCCTGGATGAATATAAAAAAAGACAGTAATTACTGTTTTATTTCTTTTATCATCGTCAGCAGCATTTTAAATGCGGTAGTCGCATACACGGCATGCGGGATATTAGCGGGCAAAATGATCATTTCCCCGGCATTTACATCATAAGGCGCTCCGGCTATATGGATTTTAGCTATACCATCCAGTACCTGCAGCACAGCATCAAACGGAGCAGAATGCTCGCTAAGCTGCTGCCCTTCGGCAAAAGCAAACAAGGTAATATTACCTGCTTTATTCTTAACAATCTGCTGGCTGACAATACTGTTTTTTACATAACTGATCTCTTCGGCTGGCGCAAATACTGTAGATCTGCCTGTGGGTGTGCTCATTTTATATTCAATTATTTTTTAGTCAACAAATCAGTAAGTAGCAATCAGTTCTCCGTCCCGTACCAGGTCAAGTCCTTTTTTATCCGATGCTTCTACCCTGCCTATTACCTGCGCTTCTATGCCAAAAGATTGGGCTACAGCGATCATAGCCGCTGCATCCGCTTCATGGGTATATATTTCGAGGCGCGTACCCATATTAAATACCTGGTACATTTCTTTATCATCGGCGCCGCTGGCTTCTTTGATAATATCAAAAACCACCGGTGGTGCGAACAGGTTATCTTTAACGATCTTCACATTATCCGGTACATATTTCAGGCACTTGGTCTGGCCGCCGCCGCTACAATGGATCAATCCGTTAATAGCCTCAAAATGCGTTTCCAACAAAGCTTTCATAACAGGAGCAAAAGTTCGGGTAGGACTTAAAACCAGCTTACCTACTGAGGTTTCTGTTCCATCAACAGTAATCCTGTCCGTCATCCTGTATTTACCAATGTACACTACATCATCGCTCAAAGAGGGCTCGTAGGTTTCAGGAAAACTCTCAGCATAATATTTATTGAGCACATCGTGCCTGGCACTCGTTAACCCGTTGCTGGCAAGCCCGCTGTTATAGTCTGTTTCATAACCGGCCTTCCCGAAAGATGCCAGCCCCACGATCACGTTGCCCGGTGCTATTTTTTCGTTAGTAACTACTTTATTTTTAGGCCAGCGGGCTACCATAGTACCATTTACCGCTATGGTGCGCACCACATCGCCTACATCGGCTGTTTCGCCACCCATAAAGGTAATGTTCACCCCGTAATTTTTCATGGTGTCAAAAAACTGCTGGCTCCCATTGATCACTTCGCTCAGCACTTCGGCCGGTATCAGGGTTTTATTCCGGTCAATGGTAGAAGAAAAAGCGAGCTGATCATAAATACCTACGCAAAGCAGATCATCGAGGTTCATTACAATTGCATCCTGGGCAATACCGCGCCACACACTGGCGTCCCCGGTTTCTTTCCAGTACAGGTAAGCCAGGATACTTTTAGTACCCGCCCCATCTGCGTGCATTACATTCACCCAAGCAGCATCACCTACCAGTACATCGGGATAAATTTTGCAAAATGCATTTGCAAATAAGCCCTTATCCAGGTTTTTCACGGCTTCATGCACTTCTTCTTTCTGGGCAGATACGCCCCTTTTGGAGTATAAAGACATTTTGTTTTTTTATGAAATCAACAGTTCAGCAGCCCTCATCTTTCTTGTGTCACACATTGCATGATCCCGTACAAATCCCAGGCTGCAAAAACGACTGCTATTAAACCGCCGCGAAGATAGAACAATTCAACAGACGTATAAGGTTTTTGAAACATTATAGGTCTGCATTACTTTTGCGCCTAATGAAAATTCATTACGATATCAACAATCTGCCTTCCTTCAAAAATGCCGTTATTACCATCGGTACTTTTGATGGTGTTCACGAAGGACATAAAAAAATCATCAGCCAGCTCATCCAAACTGCCCGCGATGCAGGCGGAGAATCGGTCATCATCACTTTTCACCCTCACCCGCGTAAAGTGGTTTCTTCTTCCATTTTAGGCATCCGCCTTATTAATACGTTAAGT
This sequence comes from Niabella aquatica, assembly GCF_054779315.1. Lineage (NCBI taxonomy): Bacteria > Pseudomonadati > Bacteroidota > Chitinophagia > Chitinophagales > Chitinophagaceae > Niabella > Niabella aquatica. Next base: position 24,149 of record NZ_BAAGYM010000022.1, on the reverse strand, counting down.
GAAAAAACGGAATTACTGGAAAAACTGGGCGTTGATCACCTTGTAGTAACACCTTTTACCGAGGTATTTGCCCACCAGGAGCCGGAAGATTATTTAAAAAATTTTTTAATAGAGAAGTTCCATCCACATACCATTATTATCGGTTATGATCACCGTTTTGGCAAAAACCGCAAAGGTAATTACAAACTACTGGAAGCCTGGCAGGATAAATATCATTATCATTTAAAGGAGATACCCAAACACATTCTAGATCATATAGGCATCAGCTCTACCAAAATCCGGGAAGCGATATTGAACGGGGATGCTGCTACCAGCAATCACCTTTTGGGTTATTGCTTCTTTTTTGAAGGAGAAGTCGTACACGGCGATAAACTGGGCAGGGAGCTGGGCTATCCGACTGCTAATTTAAAAGTACGGAACGAAGAAAAGATCATCCCGGGAGATGGTATATATGCAGTTTACGCATCTTTAAAAAATAAAGATGGCAGTTATGAACCACTGATGAAAGGTATGATGAGTATTGGCTTTCGCCCGACTGTAGACGGTAAAAAAAGAGTGATCGAGGTAAATCTTTTCGACTTTCACAATGAAATTTACGGCAGAACATTGCGGGTATATGTAAAGCAATTTTTACGTGGCGAAAAAAAATTTAATAACCTGGAAGCGCTGGTCAAAAAGATTGATGATGATAAAGTGGAGAGCTTAAGGGTATTATAGTACTACGAATAAAGAAATTAGTTACAAAATAAAAATAGTTTTCATTTTGAAAACTATTTTTATTTTGCAGGTTGACATATTGGAAGTTATTAAAGATAAAATGCAGGAACAGGAGCTTAAAAACAAAGATATAGCACCTATTATCGGCAGCAAAGGGCATGTATCTTCTATTTTGTCGGGGGAGAAGAGAGATAACCTTAAAAATGGCACAACGACTCAGAGATTTTTTCAACATACCAGCCGAATTATTTTTACAAGCCTAATATTAAACGCCCGAACTTAGGTAAATTGATCCGGGCAATTGCGGGAAAATTTATATCGCTGTGTACAGTTCCGGCAATTCAACTATTTTTGACAGATGGAAGTAAATGAAGCATTGGTAAACAGGCTGGCGCATTTGTCCAAGCTTATTTTTACCGAACAGGAAAAAAAGGACATTTCTAAAGACCTTCAAAACATGATTGGTTTTGTAGAAAAGCTTAATGAGCTGGACCTGAAAGATGTAGAACCATTAATGCATATGAGCAGTGAAATAAACGTGCTCCGTGACGATGAAATTAAAGGCTCTGTAAGCCGTGAAGAGGCGCTAAAAAACGCCCCGGAAACCGATGGACAGTTTTTCCTGGTGCCTAAAGTGATCAAAAAATGAATGGTGAATAGTAAGTAGGAAATAGAGGATGGTAAGTGGAGAAGGCATTAAAAAAATTCCGGATCCTGTTTCACATCAATATATTAGCACATTAACAAAATGCCCGGTATTATACATATTAACCAGTTGCGTAAAAGCTACTTTATGGGGCAGCAGGAACTGCCTGTATTGAAAGGTGTTTCATTAGACATCTACCAAAATGAATATGTTTCATTAATGGGTCCCTCGGGTAGCGGCAAAAGCACGCTCATGAATATTTTAGGATGCCTCGACAGCCCTACAGCCGGTACCTATATTTTAAATGGGCATGATGTGAGCGAAATGGAAGATAATGCGCTTGCCGAAGTGCGCAATAAAGAAATTGGCTTTGTGTTTCAGCAGTTCAACCTGTTGCCCCGGCTCTCCGCATTAGAAAATGTAGCTTTACCTTTAATTTACGCAGGCCTACCCAAAAATATCCGCAATGAAAAGGCTATGCACGTATTGGAAAAAGTAAGTCTTACAGACCGCAGTCATCATAAGCCTAATGAGCTAAGCGGTGGCCAGTGCCAACGTGTAGCGATTGCAAGAGCTTTGGTAAATGATCCGTCGATCATTTTAGCAGATGAGCCAACCGGTAACCTTGATACCAAAACCTCTTACGAGATCATGGATATTTTCGGACAGATACATGCAAGTGGCAACACTGTTGTTCTGGTTACTCATGAAGAAGATATTGCCCGCCACTCCCATCGTATTGTAAGACTCAGAGACGGATTAATTGAAACGGATGAAAGAGTGGCGAACCCTACCATTGCACATGCGCGACATTGAGCTGACCGCTCATCGTTTGCATATTGTGCAACTTGTAACCAGTATCCAAAAAACTCAATATCCACATCAAGCATCCTGATAAATGGCTTTCAGAATTTATACAAAAACCGGTGATAAAGGAAAAACCTCCTTAATTGGCGGTACCAAGGTTTCCAAATCCGATCTTCGTATCGAAAGCTACGGCACCGTGGATGAGCTTAACGCTCATATCGGCCTTTGTAAAGATCTCATCAAAGACGAAGTTGCTGTCTCGGCTTTGCAGGAGATACAGGACAGGCTTTTTATTATCGGGGCAGCACTGGCCTGCGATCCTGATAAGCCTGCTAAAGTACCCCTTCCTGACCTGCACGAAACCGACTGCGAGTTGCTGGAAAAAGAAATAGACCGCATGGATGCAGCGCTGGAGCCCATGAAATATTTTATTCTGCCGGGTGGCGATGTAATTATTTCGCAGTTACATATTGCACGATGCGTTTGCCGGCGTGCAGAAAGATGTTGTGTACGGCTGAATGAAGCAGCTACTGTTGCACCCGTAATCATACAATACCTGAACCGTCTCAGCGATTATTTATTTGTACTGGCGCGCTATACAGGGCACTTATTAAAAGTACCGGATATTCCATGGAAACCACGAAATGACTGACAGATAAGAGCGCGAATAACTGCAACAGGTCATTTGTTTGCGTTTTGCCGCACCCTGCACCCATGTACAAGTAAGTGACACACCACTGATGACATACCTGCCTGCGACAGGCAGTATTTTGCTGCTGTATTAGTGATTGGTAATATCTTAAAACAAACGATTGCGCTTTTAACGCAGGGATAGTAAATTGTTTATTATATTAGTGCCTCAAATTTCAACTACAAAAATTTTAATTGCAATGTCATATCCTTTTCAGATCAAATCCATTGAGCAATATCACGAAGATTACAAACGTAGCCTGGAAGACCCTGAAGGTTTCTGGAGCGAGGTAGCCGATAGCTTTGAATGGAGAAAGAAACAGCCCTTCAGTAAAAAAGCACTGGACTGGAATTTTACTGAGCCGAAGATAAAATGGTTTGAAGGAGCTAAGCTGAATATTACAGAAAACTGCCTGGACCGGCACCTGGAAAGCATTGGCGACCGTCCTGCCATTATTTGGGAACCTAACGATCCTAACGAAAAAACAAGAACGCTCTCTTATAAGGTGCTTCATAAAAAAGTATGTGAATTTTCCCAGGTATTACGTAATAACGGGGTTAAAAAAGGAGATCGCGTTTGCATTTATATGGGTATGATACCCGAGCTGGTAATTGCCGTTTTAGCCTGTGCCAGAGTAGGTGCTATACACTCTGTGATTTTCGGAGGGTTCTCTGCACAAAGCATCGCAGACAGGCTGTATGATGCGGAAGCTGAATATATTATTACCTGCGATGGCGCTTACCGCGGAGCCAAAGATATTCCGTTAAAGTCTACTATTGATGATGCCCTCATAGGCAACCGTACTGTAAAAAAAGTTATTGTTTTTACGCGCACCCGTACGCCGGTGAGTATGATAAAAGGACGCGATGTGTGGTGGAGAGACGAAGTAGAAGATGTGATTGAATCCATGCACGAAGATGTTGTTAAGGTTCCTGCAGAGGAAACAGATGCAGAAGATCCGTTGTTTATACTTTACACATCGGGCAGCACCGGCAAGCCTAAAGGAGTAGTACACACCACTGCAGGATATATGTTATGGACTACTTATACATTTGTTAATGTATTTCAATATAACCCTGGTGATATTTTTTTCTGCACCGCAGATATAGGATGGATCACGGGCCACAGCTACATTGTTTACGGTCCTCTTCTGGCCGGTGCTACCTGCCTGATGTTTGAAGGCATCCCCACATGGCCCGATGCCGGCAGGTTCTGGGATATTGTAGATAAGCACAAAGTCAATACTTTATATACGGCGCCTACCGCTATCCGCTCTTTAATGAGCTATGGCCTGGAACCCTTGCAAGGAAAAAATCTTTCTTCCCTGAAAGTACTGGGAACCGTAGGTGAGCCCATTAATGAAGAAGCCTGGCATTGGTATGATGAACATATCGGTAAGAAAAAATGCCCGATTGTAGACACATGGTGGCAAACAGAAACCGGGGGCATATTAATTTCAAACCTGGCGGGGATAACACCGTCAAGGCCAAGCTGGGCAACGCTACCGCTTCCCGGAGTAAAACCGGTACTGGTAGACGAAAAAGGAGAAGAAGTAACAGAGCTTACGGAAATACACTACAGTGGCAACCTGTGCCTTACCATGCCATGGCCGGGAATTTTACGCACTACATGGGGCGATCATGAACGCTGCCGGCAAACTTATTTCAGCGCTTACGAAAACAAATATTTTACAGGCGACGGCGCGTTTAAAGACGAGGAAGGAAACTTCCGTATTACAGGCCGCGTGGATGATGTACTGAACGTCAGCGGACACAGGCTGGGCACAGCAGAAGTAGAAAATGCTGTCAATATGATGGCCGGCGTGGTGGAAAGTGCTGTGGTGGGCTATCCGCACGAGCTGAAAGGACAGGGCATTTATGCCTATGTAGTACTGGACGGGAAGCACCGGCGTGAAGAAGAAGACCACCTCACCAAGCAGGATTTGCTGGCCACGGTTTCGCGTATTATCGGGCCTATTGCCAAACCCGATAAAATACAGTTTGTAAGCGGCCTGCCCAAAACGCGGAGCGGCAAGATCATGCGCCGCATACTACGCAAAGTAGCCGAAGGCGAGCTGGAAAATTTAGGAGATACCTCCACCCTTCTAGATCCGGCTATCGTGCAGGAAATTAAAGAAGGAAGATTGTAATAAGCATATGTGCGGTAAAAAAAAGCGCCTGCTCCTTATAAAAGCAGGCGTTTATTTTAAACCTGCTAAAAATTCTTTTATTCGTTCCATATCCTTAATACCGGGCGCTACCTCAAACCTGCTGTTGACATCCAAAGCAAAAATATCATTGGTTAGCACTAACTGCTTTACCTGTTCTACATCGTCAATACCTATACCTCCACTTAAAAAATAAGGTTTAGTAATCTTTTCTCCTAAAACAGACCAATCAAATTTTTTGCCGGAGCCTCCGTATTCCTGCGTTTTGGTATCGAACAAAAAACAATCAATAGCGCTTTCATAAGGTTTTAAGATCTCAGAAAGATTCTCATTGCCCTTCAGGCCGAAAGCTTTGATGACCGTAACCTTATCTTTTACGCTACTGCAGATATCTGCAGTTTCGTCTCCATGCAGTTGAACGGCATTTAGCCCATACGCATCCACAATTCGAAAAATTTTTTCTATTGATTCATTTACGAACACCCCCACTTTTTGTATCCCGTTGAACATTTTAAGGGCTTCTGCTGACAGCTTATTACCTACAAAGCGCGGTGACTTTTCGTAAAAAATAAAACCTGCATAATCCACACCCATAGCTGCAAGCTGTTCCACCTGCTGCATAACGGTCATACCACATACCTTGATTTTTAACTGCTTCATAACAACGTAAACACAGTGTATAACATTTTTTATTCTATAAAAATATCAACTCCTAAAAGAATAAGACTGGAAAGGCCAGGCTTACGCTCCCATGCTCAGCTTCTGAACAAAGACTTCAAATGCAGCAGGAGTATCCGGCTGCTTCATAAAGTGCTCCCCTATCAGAAATCCCTTAAAACCGTTTTCTTTAAAAAGCAATATATCTTCTATTTTATCAATACCGCTTTCTGCGATTTTTATTTTTTCAGCAGGTAACTTTTCCGCCATACGCAGGCTGCGCTCAATATCTACACTAAAAGTTTTCAGGTCGCGGTTATTGATACCTATAATTTTTGTAGCATCACAGATATGCTCCAGTTCCGATTCTGCATGAAGTTCCAGGATCGTTTGCAGTCCTAGAGACGCTGCAAATTCAGCCAGGCTCTTTACTTCGGCCGGGGTCAGGCAAGCCGCGATCAAAAGGATCACATCCGCGCCAATGGATTTTGCTTCAATAATCTGGTATTCATCTACAATAAAATCTTTACGCAGAATGGGAATATCATTTTTGCGTGCCTGTACCAGGTCTTCATCCGAACCACCAAAAAAATTTATATCTGTCAACACAGACAAGCAAGCCGCGCCAAACTTCGTATAAGCTGCCGTAATTTCATTTACATCGGCATTCTCTTTTATAAATCCTTTTGAAGGCGATTTCCTTTTAAACTCGGCAATAATGCCTGTGCTGCCTTCTTTTAACAATGCTTCCGAAAGCGGACGGACGGGAATAGAAAAAGCGGCCCCTGCTTCCAGGTCTTTTAAAGATGTGTTTGCCTTACGTGCGGCAACTTCTTTTCTTTTATGCTCAATAATGGTATCTAAAATATTCATAGCCGGTTCCTGTCATATTAAGCTTGTCGAAATATGGGCTTCGGCAAGCTCAGCCTGACATACATTTTATTGTAAAAAAATTAATTTCTGCATATAAACCAAAGTTAAACTCTCGTTTACTTTTTTATGCCTGCAAATTTTATATCCTAGCTTTTTATACAACCTGATATTTTTTTCACTTTTGTCACCGGTAAAAAGCTCAAACCGGTCTGCATGACGGAATTTCTGCTCAATGGTATTCATCATTAATTTTCCGAACCCCTTATTCTGAAACTCCGGTTGAACGATGAGCTTGTTAATATATGCTACTCCATTATTTACAACGCCCCGCACAGATGCCACCAACTTTCCATTTATATATCCTGAGAAATAAGTTGTCCCGCCATTAAAATCATCAACTAATTCATCTATGGTTTGCGTTAATGGCTGAATTGTATAATCGTTATATAGTACAGCCTCCGACTGGTAACAAATCTTTTGCAATTCCAATATTTTTCCCAGCTCCTCCATGCCGGCTGTCTGCATTTTTAACTGAAACACCATCAAAACATTCTTTATTGTAAAGAAATCAGTTTTTGCAGGCATGCATTCGCTTTGCCCGATTTCAAACTTTCCTTAGCTGCTTCAAAAGCGTCCTTATAGCTTTTAAATGCCCCCGTAACCTGCAAAGCTACAGCCGCATTCGCCAGCACCACAGCTTCCTGCGCTGCACTTCCTTTTCCTTCAATAATGGTTTTAAAAATCTGTGCGGCTGCTTCAATAGTGCTTCCGCCTGAAATGGATTCCGGCTGTACTTCCATGCCGGCCAGCTGCATGGCGGATAATACTTTTTCTCCTTCCTGCGTAAACAGCTTACTATCTCCCGTCAGCGAAATTTCATCATATCCATCCAATCCATGCACAATGGCAAAGTCTCCTTTCTGCTGCTGTAACAAATAATTGTACAACCGTGCCATTTCCAGATTATAGACGCCAACAATGCTAAACTTAGGAAAAGCAGGATTAACCAGAGGGCCCAGCATATTGAAAAAGGTACGCATACCCAGGTTTTTGCGAATAGGTCCTACATTCTTTAACGCCGGGTGAAACATTGGTGCATGAAGGAAGCAGATATTGGCTTCTTCCAGCTCCTTTCTCAAAGCTCCGTTATCATTTTTAAACCTGTATCCTAACGATTCAATTACATTAGAGGCCCCGCTGATAGCCGAAGCGCCATAATTCCCATGCTTGCTTACTTTATGTCCTGCACCCGCTACAATAAAACATGACAGTGTAGATATATTAAAAGTATTTTTACCATCACCGCCTGTACCCACAATATCTATGGTGTCCAGCCCGCTAAAATCCATAGGCAGGCAAAGCTCCAGCAGCGCATCCTGGAAACCCTGTAGCTCTTGCAGGGTGATACTGCGCATTAAAAAAACCGTCATGAAAGAAGTAACTTCATGCTCATTGTAAACGCCCTTGCCAATATTTACCAGCACTTCTTTTGCCCCGGACCTGTCCAGTGTTTTGTGCTCAAATAAATGGTTCAATATTTTTTTCATTAAACGTTGATTTTGTAATTCAGATGTAGTTCGTCACCACTTTTGCCACGTATGCCCCAATTATGTTTAGGTGTTTCCATAATCATAATTTCCAGATCCATATTTTGAATATCCAGCTCCTTTTCAAACCGCTCAAAAAGTAATCTATAGAACTGCTTTTTTGCCTCAACACTCCGTCCTTCAAACATATTCACTTCAATAATTGTATGCTTTTCGGTTCTGCCGGAAAAATAATAAAAGCTGTCCTCATCTACGTATATAAACCTGTGGGATTTTTTCTCCTCCGGATACTGAAACGCGGCAACATAGCACTCGTGTAAAACTGATGACAATTTTTCACGAATTGGATGCAGCGACTTTTTCAAACCAAAAATTTTTATTTGTCCCATATTTTAAACACCATTTATCTGGCCAATTACTTCATATCAAACCTATTCAGGTTTCTTTTTTATTGTCAGCATTTTATTTCCTCCCTGTTGAAATTCATAAACCACTTCCCGTAGCTGAACATCGAAACCGCCTTCAAAATAATCTATCACCGGCCTCAGCAACACCGACTCTTTGGCGTCCAGATCCAGTACAGGAAATATCCTTGCTTCATTTGCCACCCTTAGCATTTCCTGTATTGACGAAATATGAAACGCCAGCCCCAGTTGGGTGTACAACAATAAAAAATGAGAGCTTAATGCCATTCCAAACACGCCTTCATCAAAATCGGTTTTGGCTGGCAGGGCATGATCAATATACCGTCCTTCTGCTTTTCCTTTCTCAAAGTCATAAATAAAAAAGCTCATGGCTTTTAGACGAATAGCTTCCAGTTCTCCCGGGCTTTTGATTTCCTTCCAGATAAAATTAGCTGCATTTGCCTTTACCTGTTCCATGATCACGCTCTTTGTCTCTTCAACCCGTTGTGCTATTTCTTTAGCGGAAAACCGGTAAACGGGGTCAACAGAAATAACCCGCTTCCCTTTTTGTGTCATTTCAACATTGAAACTGGCCGGGCCATCTCCAAAGCTGATAACCGACTTATCCAGGTCATCATCCGTTAAGTCAAACATCCTTCTGTATTCGTTCATATTACGACCCCAGGGAACCACCTTCTCCAACTCAAAAGCCATAGCAATAAATGAAATTATTGTTTATTCAGCTAACCAGTTTCGAATGATCATCTCTCCCATTGGCGTCAGCACACTTTCAGGATGAAACTGTACCCCGCGCACATCATATGTTTTATGCCTCAAGGCCATAATCATATTTTCTTCATCAACAGCAGTTATTTCCAGATCATCGGGGAATCCCTCTTCTGATATGACCCACGAATGATAACGTCCCACCTCAATGTGCTCCGGTAGGCCCGCAAACAGCTTTGCGTCTTCCCTAATTATTTTGCACGATGTTGCAACGCCGTGATACACTTTCGACAGGTTCGTCAGCTTTCCGCCAAATGCCTCACCTATCGCCTGCTGCCCAAGGCATACACCCAATATGGATTTTGCAGGTGCATATTCTTTTATCAGAGGTAATAGCAAACCGGCTTCTACAGGAATGCCGGGACCAGGGGAAAGAATGATCTTATCGTAGTCCTTCACTTTTTCAAGCGCTATCTGATCATTGCGGTACACATCTACTTTCTGATGTAATATTTTTTCAACCAGATGCACCAGGTTGTAGGTAAAAGAATCGTAGTTATCAAAAACAAGAAGCTTCATGTAGAATGAAAAATATTAAATGTAAAATGATAAATTTTAATTTGAGAATAGCTCATAACCTATCCATAAATATGATCTGCCACTATCAGCTGATTTGCTGCGCCACCTCAACAGCCTTTTTAAGAGCACCGAGCTTGTTATTTACTTCCTGCAGCTCATTTTCGGGCACGCTTGCCGCTACCACACCGGCACCGGCCTGGTAGTATAAAGTATTGCCCCGACTCAGGAAAGTACGTATCATAATGGCCTGATTGCAACTTCCGTTAAAGCCCATAAATCCCACGGCACCACCATAATACCCTCTTGGTGTGGGTTCCAGGCCGTTGATCAGCTGCATAGCCTTGATCTTTGGCGCACCGCTAAGCGTACCTGCGGGGAAGGTTTTAGTTAACAGCTCAAATGAATGGGCGGCATCGTTGAGCTGGCCCGAAACTTCACTTACCAGGTGAATCACATGCGAGTAAAAATGTGTTTCGCGGAAATGCTCCACCTTCACATTATGACAGCCACGGCTTAGATCATTACGCGCCAGGTCAACCAGCATCACATGCTCCGCATTTTCTTTGGAATCGTTCTCCAGTCGTACCGTTTCTGCTGCATCCAGTTTATCATCACCGGTACGCTTTACGGTTCCGGCAATAGGATGTACAATAGCTTTGCCATTATTAATAATTAATTGAGATTCGGGAGAAGATCCCAGGAGCTTGTAATCCCCGTAGTCAAAGAAAAACAGGTAGGGAGAGGGATTGATATTCCTTAATGCCCGGTATACATTAAATTCATCGCCTGTAAAAGGCTGTTGAAACCGGCGGCTTAATACGATCTGGAATACATCGCCCCTGAAACAATGTGCAATACCCTGTTTTACCATAGCACGGTACTCGTCATCTGTCATATTAGAGCCTTCATTACCTCTAATACTGAATGGGTAAACAGGAACATCTTTCCCGCGTATCAGAGATTCCAGCAAATGCTTCTCCCTTTTAAGCCCTTCTATTTCATTTTCGCAAATAAACAGTTCATCCTTAAAATGATTAATCGCGATGACATATTGATATAAGCGGTAACGCATTAAAGGGATCGCATCTTTATCTTTCTTAAATACAGTACCGGGAATCGTTTCGAAAAAGCGTACCGCATCATACGATGTATAACCGTAAAGTCCCTGGGCAAAGGATGCTACTTTATTTTGGGGAGCTTCTACGTCAAAGCGTTGCATAAAGCTGCGCAATACAGATGCTATGCCTGCTTGCGCCAGGGTCTGATATTCGTCATTATTCAAAACCACTTCTTCCGCTGTATGGCCAGGCAGTTTGATTTCTATTTTTTCATCAGAAGATATCTCAATACCTGCGATGGCATTTACCCCGATGAACGACCAGCTGTTTTCAGCCACATGGTTATCTGTGCTTTCCAGCAAAATAGTATCACGAAACCTGTCGCGTAAGCGCAAATAGATACCCACCGGCGTAAATATATCAGCCAGCATTGAGGTAACGGTTGTTTTAATTTTTACGTTTTGCATATGTGTTATCAAACTATAGTCAAAAGATCTTTTTCCTAAAAAGTCAACAAAAAACCCCGGACTTACCGGGGTTCTTGTATATCATTCATCCTTTAGATGCGCGGCACTACAATACCCCAGAAGAGTTTGTATGCCACCACCAAAAAAAAACTGCCTGCTTGCTCATGCCCGCAAATATAAAAGGGAAATAAATGGAATACAAATTTTTTTTGTATCAAAAGTTGAAATTTAAAAATATACGGCTAGCTAATATGAAAAACCGGAGAGGGTTTATAGGTTTTATTGTAAATAAAAAGGCAGGAGCCATCCTTTATGGTCTGGATGATCGGCTTGTTCAATTCTACAGGCACTGCAGGGCAACCATGGCTACGGCCTATATACCCCTGTGCATTAATAAATGATTCGCTTACATAATCAGCACCGTGCATTACAATAGCTCTGTGATAAGCATTATTATTAATTCCCTTTTCAAGTCCCCTTAATTTTAAGGAATAGCCTTTGCTGCCATTATAAGTATCTTCAGTAATATAAAATCCCAGACTGCTCTTATGTGATTCGTTGGTATTGCTGAAGAACCGGGCTATTTCTTTACCAGTATTTTTTCCATGCGCGACTAAAGTATTGAAAAGCACTTTAAAATTCTTTACATCGATCACATATAATCTTTTGCGGTAACTGGGCTGATCAAAATCAATGATCGTCAACACAGAGTCGTTACTCAATACACCTTCCTGGTCGAGCTTTTCAAAACCATGAATTGCATATTCAAAAGCTTCCTGCGATAGACCCTGGTGATCTAATTGAAGGCTGTCATAAACATACTCAATTGACTTAGAATAGGTTTTAGACGATTTATTCCCTTCAGAAATTATTTTACCTTCTTTACGAGATCCAATTCTATCAATCGTCCAGGACATAAAAGCTATGGATAACACACAGATACTGAGCAATCTTAAATAGTTTTTTAACTGCATATCTTCTACAGATTTTTCATTTTTTTTAAACTACAGGAATGTTTTTCTATAAGTGGGTAAGTTCAGGAAAGGCAAATAATAAAAACGCTTTGTAAAGAGAAATATTGCGTGGGCACTTTACAATAGGTAAATTTTAACAATTGATATAACCACCCTCAAAAAATTAAATAATTTATTGATTTTCAATTCATAAAGAATAAAACGCTCTCTGGTTTAAATAAAAAAATTCAACAGGCTCAGCGCCTTTCTTATTATTTGAACCTATGCCATTAGCTAAAAAAAATGCGGAGTAAAAACCCCGCATCCGTAAAACAAATAAAACAAAATATTAATGCATCGCTTCGCTTAAATCAATTACTTCTTTGCTTTTCCGTTTCCGTATAAATAATATAAACGGAATACAAATCAGGAACATGATACCGAGATATAAGAATACATCCATATACGATAATACAGCAGCCTGTCTGGTTATTGAAAAATCCAGGGATTTGTATGCCGAGCCTAACGCAACATCAGGAGTCATTCCTTTAGCTATAAACCCATGTTTTAAGGCAGTTACCCTTTGCTGTACATTGAGATCATTTACATCGAGTTTGGATATAAGGTCATTCCGGTACATCATATTCCGGTTACTGATGAAAGTAGTGATAGCCGCTACACCAAAAGATCCGCCCAGCTGCCGCATCATTCCTGTAAATGCGGCCCCCTGTCCAATTTGCTGGCCTTTTAAAGTAGACAGCGCCATGGTAGTGATGGGTATAAACAGCAGGCTCAACCCCAGGCCCCTAACAATCAGCATCCAGAAAAAATTATCTTTACCGGTATCTGGTGTAATAATTTTATATCCCCACAAACTATATACAAAAAATAATAATAGTCCCACAGCCACCATATACGGCTGGGGTACGCCTTTAGAGATAAGCTTACCTACTATGGGCATCATAAACGCTGTTGCAAGTGTGGCTGGGATCATTAGCATCCCCGATTGAAAAGCGGTCCATCCCAACAGGCTTTGGGTATATAGCGGTATAATGAAGGTAGAACCATACAGGCCAAATCCAAGTATAAAAGACATTACAGTACCGATACGGAGGTTACCGTTCCTTAATACCCGCAATTCAACAATAGGATTTTTATAAGTAAGCTCACGCCATATAAAAAAGAACAGGCCAAATACTGCCAATGCAGTAAAAACTACTATCATTGAGCTTTGGAACCAATCCTCTTCATGTCCGCGTTCCAAAATAAACTGCAGAGATCCTACTGTAAGAGCCAGTAAAAATATACCCAGCCAATCTATTTCGCTTTTGGATTTTTTTTCTGCATACCGGGGACTTTTTATAAACTGCAGCGTGAGCAAAACAGCAATAATGCCCAGAGGAATATTAATGTAAAAAATATAAGGCCAGCTAAAATTATCTACAATATAACCACCCAGCGGCGGGCCTAACGTGGGGCCCACAATTACTCCCAAACCATAAATAGCCTGTGCCATGCCCCGTTTTTCGGCCGGGTAAGACTCGGTAATAATAGTTTGCGAAGTAACCAGCAGGGCACCCCCGCCTACTCCCTGTAAAAACCTGAAAGCAACCAGCTCCCAAATGCCGGTAGCATTTCCACACAGGAAAGAGCACACGGTGAAAAGCGCAATAGAGAAAGCAAAATAATTCCGCCTTCCAAATTGTTGCGATAACCAGCTGGTCATAGGTACTATAATCACATTTCCAATCGCATACGCTGTAATCACCCATCCTACTTCCGAAAGCGTTGCGCCCATGTTTCCCTTCATATCATTCAGCGCCACATTCACAATTGTTGTATCCACAATCTCCAGCAGCGCGCACACGATTGCTGTTAGTGTTACAATAAACCGGCGAAAGCCATATTCAACCAACGAATTTTGATCTTCCATTTTGTATTTTATTAAGCCGGCTTCACTAAAAAACCCGGCGTATTTGCGTCGCACCCTTCGACAGGTATACTCCTATCAGCATAACCACTCATCACTCACTATGCACTAATTCAAATGCACGTCTACTACTACATTCATGCCCGCACGCAATTTTTGGATCAGCGGATCTTTGGGATGCTCAAATTCAATTTTCACAGGAAGGCGCTGTACTACCTTTACAAAATTCCCACTTGCATTATCGGGAGGCAACAGTGCAAAACGGGCACCGGTTGCGGGTGATAGTGAAGCAAGCTTTGCTTCAAATTCCTTACCTGGAAAAGCATCTGCTTTTACAATCACTTTTTGTCCTTCCACCATTTTATTCACCTGGGTTTCTTTAAAATTGGCCACCACCCATTTATCATCATTTAATACAATGCTGAACAATTGCGCACCCGCCTGTATAAACTGCCCTGCCTGTACCGGTACTTTAGATACAATACCGCTTTCAGCAGCCGTTATTACTGTATAGCTTAAATTTAACTTCGCATTCTCAACTTCTACTTCTCTTTGCCTGATACCCGACCTTGCTATATCCGATTGTTCTTTGCTTGCATCTACCTGTCCTTTAACCACGCCTGTCTGTGCCGCAGCCTGGTTACGTTGCGCTATTAAAATCTGTAACTGCTTATCTGCCGACTGTTTAGCAGCCAATACCTGCTCATACTGCTGCTGGGTAACAGAGTGATCTTTTATTAAATTTTCGTATCTTTTTAAATCTTCTGCAGCCCTCCATTGGTTCACTTTAGCTGCTTCAATTTGCGCATTAACGGTTTCAACAGCTGCCGCAGCCGTACCTATATTTTTATGAGTAGCCGAGATATTCGCCTGTGCAGACGCCAGGTTGCTTCGCGCTGTCGAAAGCCCCGCTTCAGCCTGTTCAAGTGCCATAGCAAGATCTCTTTTATCAAGAATAATCAACGTATCCCCTTTTTGCACTACCTGATTATCCTTCACCCTTACTTCACTGATATACCCCGAGATCTTTGAAATCACAGGACTCAGGTTGGCTTCTACCTGTGCATCATCAGTTTCTTCATGCTTCTGACTATGAATGTATCTTGTGATTCCCAAATACAAGCTCCCTATTACCATCACAGCAAGTATGATAAAGAATATCGGACTTCTTTTTTTAGCAGGTACATTCTCTGCTGCCGGTTCATTTGTTTCAGTAATTGTATTATTTGCCATTTTTGTAGAATTAGAATTTATTGATAAAGAACCCCTGTGGTCTCTAGTAGTTTCCGGTAAGCCAGTGCGGCATCGGCCCTGGCATTTAAAACATTTATTTTAGCAGACAATAACGTAACGTTAGCCTCTAACAGGTCGGTAATAGTTACCAGGTTATTGTCAAACTTATTTTTAGTAATCCTGTAATTTTCTGTAGCCTGATCCTGCGCCATCTCGTACACTTCTATTTTTTTCTTCGCAAGAAAAGCGTTTTGGTAATCTTTATTCAGGTTCAGCCTGATATCATCCATTAACATAGCCTGTGAAGCAGACAACTGCATTTCTCTTGCCTTGGACTGTTTGAGAACCGCATTGCTTTTCCACAGATTAGCCAGGTTATATTGCACGCCTATGCCAGCATTAACCGCATTGGTAATGGTTAATACCTTGGGGATATCAGCAGCTACATACCCACCGGTTAAGGCAAATGCGGGCAAATTCTCAGCCTTTGCTGCTTTCGTACTCAATACCGCTGCCTTCTGCTGGAAATCTATTGCCTGCACATCTTTACGGTTCTGCATGGCCAGCTGCTCATAATCTGCATAAGACCGGTCCTCCATCTGTTGCCCTATAAAAGCGGAATCCACTTCCAAAGCCGTGGTTTCGGGTAAGCCCAACAGCAGGTCCATATTTACATTAGCTATATTGAAGGCATTTTCTGCTTCCAGCAGCCGCAGCTCTATATCCGAAGTTTGAAGTTGTGCTTTCAGCCGGTCATTGCGCGCAATGAGGCCGTTATTTTCCTTGTTTAAAAAATCCGCATCTCTTTGCCGGGAGGCCGACAGATTCTCTTTGATCACTGTTACCACCTGTGCAGCTTTGAACAGGTTAGCATAAGCCTGGCTTATATTATAGGCTATGGCGTTCCTGTCCTTGCCCGCATTCAGTTTAGCGGCCTCCAATAAATACCTGGACGATTCAATGCCATATTTGATACGGCCTCCTGCAAACAGGGGCAAAGAAAAATTGGCCATACCATATACGGCCTGGTTTACCTTTGGAGTTTGTGCCGCATGCGATCCGCCTTCTTCTGAAGATTGCCGGGCTGTTTTCAGGTCGATATTGGCATTGGTAAGCCTCAGGTAGCTGCCACTGAGTTTCAGGTCCGGTAATTGCCTGTTTTTGGCTTCCGTAATAGCAGCTTCAGCCTCTGCAATTTTTGCGTCATCGATCTTCAGGTGATTGCTGTGGGCAATACCCAACCCCAATGCTTCATCAAACGTTATTTTTCTTACTTCCTGGGCCGTTACATTGGCACAGGAGCAGAGCGCCGCGGATAAAAACCACAGCGCTTTAGTTTTCAGATTCATACCCTAAAATACTTTTTGTAATAAATTTTAAATGATCCTTTACTTTTTCGAAATAAACATCCTGCAGCCATTCCCTGGTAACTTTAGCTCCATAATGATCAGCATATAAATGCTTGTTTATAAGGGACTGCATTATGGTTCCTGTAATGGTGGTTTGAAACAGAACCGGGTCTACCTTTTTGTTAAACACTCCTGATCTTTTCCCTTCCGTTATGACCTGGTCAAAAAACCTGGCATATGTTTCTTTAGACCTACTTAAAAATCTGATGACACTTTTATTTTTGTTAGTTGCCTGTTCTGCCAGTATCACTTTATAAAACGAACGGTTATTTTTTACCCGGTCTACATAACCTGCAATAGCTTTCTCAATCTTCCCAATCGGACAAAGAGACTCATCTTCCGCTATTTCTTTAACCGAATTCAATCCCACAGACATCTTCATCCTGAATAGCTCTGCCATCAGCTTCTCCTTAGACCCAAAATAGTAGGAGATCATAGCTATATTGATCTTGGCTGCTTTGGATATATCCCGAACAGATGTAGCATCAAATCCCTTCTCCGCAAACAGTTCCTCTGCTTTCTCCAATATGAACTCTTTCTTTGTCATTCAGACGACAAAATTAAACAATTGTTTAAATTAATCAAACATTTGTTTAATTTATTTTTTAATAAAAAGACTGGCGACTCTCTAAATGATATAACAGTTGATTACATATATTATTAACCGATCCCGGCACGGTGATCTCTTTCCTTCAAAAAAATGTGTTGAACAAAGAATAGCCCAGACCTCCCATACAAATTATTTCTAAACATCAATCCAAACAAAGCGTATTTCAAATAAAAAAAGTGCAAACCTCCCGGTATTGCACTTTTCAAATCTTTTAAAAACCTGATTATAAGGATTCTCCCAGTTGGCTTACATCCAAACCTTCAGCCTCTTCTTCTTCACTCACTCTTAACGGAGTAATTAAATCGGTGATCTTTAAAATGATCATAGACATAATGAATACACCTACTAATACACCTATCGCTACTAAAAGATGTGTGGTAAACAGCTTTGTTTCTCCAAAGAACAAACCTTTATCCACTACAACAGAATTGATACCGGGGCTTGCAAAAACGCCTGTAAGTATCATGCCTACCAAACCACCCACACCATGACAAGGGAAAACATCCAGTGTATCATCAATACTTGTTCTTGTTCTCCATTCAACCATCAGATTACTGATAAATGCGGTAACCACGCCAATTACCAAAGCATGAGGAATACTAACAAAACCGGCAGCAGGAGTTATAGCCACCAAACCTACCACAGCGCCAATGCTGGTACCCATAGCCGAAGGCTTTTTACCTCTTAATGCATCAAACATGATCCATGTAAAAGCGGCACCACCAGATGCAACAGCAGTAGTAGCCAAAGCTATTGCAGCAAGATTATTGGCTCCCATTGCAGATCCTCCGTTAAAACCAAACCATCCAAACCAAAGCAAACCGGTACCCAGTAACACATAAGTAATACGTGCGGGTTTCATCTCCTGGTCTGTCCTTTTTCTTAAGTAGATCGCACTCGCCAGGGCGGCTACACCGGCGCTCATATGCACCACGGTTCCACCGGCAAAATCTAAAACGCCCAGTTTTGCCAAAATACCATCAGGATGCCAGGTCATATGGGCCAACGGTGCATAAATAAATACAAAAAACATTAAAATGAACAAAATATACGATGTAAAGCGTACGCGTTCAGAAAAAGCACCCGTAACCAACGCCGGAGTGATGATCGCAAATTTCAGCTGGAAAAATACAAAAACGGCCAGGGGAACAGTAGGGGCGGCAGCCCAGGGCTTACCATCTGCAATACCATTTAAAAGAAAAAAGGTAGATGGATTTCCAATAAACCCGCCAATATCATTGCCAAAAGCCAGGCTGAATCCAAAAACCACCCAAATAATAGAAACAAAGGCCATACAAATAAAACTTTGTAACATTGTGGAAATCACATTTTTCTTTTTAACCATGCCCCCATAGAAAAAAGCAAGGCCGGGTGTCATAATTAAAACCAACGCGGTTGATGTAAGTAACCAGGCGGTATCCCCGGTATCAATAGCAGGGTCAGTCGGACTGCTAACAGGGTTATGCCCCATAAAAAGGCAAAGAAGAGTAACTAACATAAGCAGCAGGAAAGGAAGAATAGCCAGTTTCTTGGTCATGTGCATAATAAATATTTTTAATGTGATTTAAATAAATAATTGAACTAAAAATATCAACATTCAATTATCTAAAACATAAAATTATAAATTTTATTTCAATTTATATATAGTAAATAAAAAATATGTTTATATTTATTTATTTTTAATATGAAAATAGTAAGAGCCGACTTAATCCACGCAAGGCAAATAAGGGAAATTTATGCACCGTTTGTAACTAACGGAGTGGTGAGTTTTGAGACCCGCACACCTGATATTGAAGCATTTAAAAACAGAATCCAAAAGTATTCTCAAAAATTCCCCTGGCTGGTTATGACTGACGGAGATAATGTTGTAGGATATGCATACGCTTCTGCATACAGGGAAAGGGAAGCTTATCAATGGGTAGCTGAATGCTCTGTATATATACGCGCAGATTATAAGAAAAAAGGAATTGCACGGCAATTATACTCCGCTCTTTTTAAGCTGCTGAAGCTACAGGGCATCTATACAGTTTATGCGGTAATAACCGTTCCTAATCCGGAGAGTGTGAAATTTCATGAACAAATGGGCTTCCGGTGGTTTGCGACTTATGAAAATGCAGGTTATAAATTGGACCGCTGGTGTCATGTAGGCTGGTGGCAGCTTGGTCTGAAGGAACCCGGCACAAATATTCCCACTCCAATTGTTTCCTTTCCTGATTTAGATCCGCAGGTAGTAGAAAAAGTTTTACAGGAATCACTATAAAGTGCTTCCCGGGTATACTTTCAACGCCTCCTGCAGGCAATCCATTGCATTATTGATCGACTCTTTATTAATAACATAAGCCATTCGTACTTCATCAGCACCCAGACCGGGTGTTATATAGAAACCTGTACCGGGAGCAAACATAACAGTTTGGTTATTATAAGAAAACTCCTCCAGCATCCACTGGCAGAATTTATCGGAATTATCGATCGGCAGCTTAGCCATAGCATAAAATGCCCCCCCGGGATTGGGGCAATAAACGCCTTTCATCTGGTTTAAACGGCTTACCAGTAAATCTCTCCGGCTTAAATATTCTGCTTTTGATTCATCAAAAAAGTTATCAGGCAGATCAATAGCCGCTTCTCCCAGTATCTGAGCCAGGCCGGGAGGGCTCAACCTTGCCTGTCCGAATTTTAATGCGGCATTATAAATATTCCTGTTCTTTGTAACCAGCGCCCCTATACGTGCGCCACAAGCACTGTAGCGTTTGCTGATGGTATCTAAAAGTATAGCATGCTCTTCAAGGCCGGGTAATTGCATGACGCTGGTATATTCACCATCACTGTAACAAAACTCCCTGTACGCTTCATCACTGAGAAAATAAAGATCATGCTTTTTGCAGATAGCCCCTATTTCCAGCATTTCTTCTTTGCTGTATAAATACCCTGTTGGGTTATTAGGATTGCAAACCAGTATAGCCCTGGTTTTGCGGGTAATCGCTTTTTCAAATTCGCTGACCGGTGGTAGCTTGAATCCTGTTTCAATAGTAGATCTTACGGGAACAACATGAACACCCGCTTCGCAGGCAAAACCAATATAATTAGCATATAAAGGCTCCGAAATAATAATTTCATCTCCCTCATCCAGGCAGGCAAAAAAAGCAAACAATATGGCTTCACTTCCACCAGTGGTGATTAATATCTCATCATAAGTTACTGAAATACCCGTTTTGGCATAATAGGTTGCCAGCTTTCTCCGGTAACTTTCGTTACCGGCGCTATGGCTGTACTCAAGTATAGGAATATCAGCATGCTTCACTGCCGCCATCATAGCCGCCGGCGTTTCAATATCAGGCTGGCCGATATTTAGATGATATACCCGTATATTTTTCTTCTTAGCAGCTTCTGCATAAGGAACCAGTTTCCTGATGGGAGATGCGGGCATCCGCTCTCCCCTCTTCGATATATTAAGCATAAAACAAAATTACAGTCTTCATCGTGCAACACCATAAAAAAATCCCTTCTTAGAGAAGGGATCCGAAATGCTTCGGTATAATGTTTTTATTTTTTGGCAACTACTTCTCCTGTGAAATAAACGATCTTGGGTTCGGTATATCCGGCCAGGTAAATTTCCACATCCCTGTTTACAGGACCGGGGCTTGATGGTTTATAAGATACTTTTACTTTGCCTGTTTTACCGGGCAATACCGGTTCTGTTGGTTTTTCCGGAACCGTACAACCACAGCCAGCCTGTACCGTTTTAACAACCACAGGCTTTTTAGTCTGATTTACAAACTCCATATCAAAAGTAACCGCATCACCAGGCGATACTTTACCAATATCGTATTTCTCTTTCACCATTTTTATAGCAGCATCGGCCGATTGCGCATACATGATATTTACAGACAACATAAATAACAGGGAAAAAACAAAGCTGATCTTCTTCATCATTAAAATTTTCTTAGTTTACAAATGGGATTACAAAAATATTTAAAAAGACGGAATAAGCATGGATAAAGTTGCATTAAAAAAGATACCGGACACATATTATTAAATAATTAAATGGTTGTATGCATGCCTGCTGCATGAACCATTCTTTTTATTGATATAATCATTACACTAAAATGCTTATTAATTCGTTATATTCATATTTAACGCTTCTCACTTATTTTTGTTGCATGGATATGTTACACTCCGAAATTGCAGGGCAAAATGAAATGCTGTCTTTTGATAAATTTAAAGACGGAGTTTTACATGATTATTACATAGCATGCCTGAGCAGGGAAACCAGTCTCCTTTCGCGTAAGGAAGTACTTACAGGCAAGGCCAAATTTGGCATATTTGGAGATGGTAAGGAAGTGGCACAGGTAGCTCTTGCCAAATTTTTTAAACCCGGCGACTGGCGAAGCGGCTACTACCGCGACCAAACCATTATATTTGCCCTGGGCGAATCTACCCCTCTTCAATATTTTGCACAGCTTTATGCAGATCCTCACCCCGAGCGTGAACCTTTTAGCCGGGGCCGGCAAATGAACTGTCATTACACCAGCCGTAATACCCGGGAAGACGGAGAATGGGCCGACCTGGTAAGTATAAAGAATACCTGTACGGACATGTCTTCCACCGCCTCCCAGATGCCAAGGGCTGTAGGCATTGGCCTGGCATCAAAGCTGTTCAGGGAGGTAGAGGAATTAAAACAATTCAAACAACTATCTGACAGCGGTAATGAAGTGTGTTTTTGCACAATTGGCGATGCCTCTACCAGCGAGGGGCATTTCTGGGAGGCGGTGAATGCCGCCGGCGTGCTACAGGTACCTGTTGCTATTTTTGTCTGGGACGATGGTTATGGCATTTCAGTACCAAGAGAATATCAGACAACTAAAGGTTCTGTATCCAGGGCACTAAAAGGATTTGAAAAAGAAGAAGGAACCAACGGATTTTATATAGCCACTTTAAAAGGCTGGGATTATATGGGTATGGTAGAAGTTTTTGACGAAGGCATTCAATTAGCCCGCGAAACCCATACTCCGGTGATTTTTCATGTAGAAGAGCTTACCCAGCCTCAGGGCCATAGTACATCAGGCAGCCATGAAAGGTATAAAAGCCCCGAGAGGCTTGCATGGGAAAAAGAATGGGATTGCTTAAAGAAAATGAAAGCATGGATACTGGAAAATGCCTTGGGCGATGCAGCGACACTTACCAGAATAGAAAATGATGCGCGACAAAATGTAAAAGAAGCAAGAGACCGGGCCTGGAAAGAATACCTTGCCCCTATTAGAGAACAGGTACAAAAAAGCCGCGAAGTAATTGAGGCATTGATACCTGATAATTTAGAGCATGAGGATGAACTAAGAAAAATATCGAAAGATCTGGGCTCGCTCAGGGAGCCTTTACGTAAAAACAGTATGCAAAGCCTGTATAAGGCATTGCTGCTTTGTGGCGATAAAGCTACAACCGAAGCAAAAGACTATTACAAAGAGCTTTGCGAAGAAAACAGGCAGCTCTATAATACTTATTTATATGAAGATGGCCCTAAGGGTGCTTTAAACGTAGAAGTGATTGCACCTGTTTTTACTGATGAATCGCCGCTGCTGAACGGCTACCAGATCATTAACAGGTATTTTGACGGGCTGTTCGCATCTAACCCTAAAGTATTTGCTTTTGGTGAAGACCTCGGAAAGATCGGTGATGTAAACCAGGGATTTGCGGGATTGCAAAAAAAGTATGGCAGTAAAAGAATTTTTGACACCGGTATCAGGGAGCTCTCTATTATCGGAGAAGGCATCGGGCTTGCCTTAAGAGGCTTACGTCCTATTGCTGAGATCCAGTATCTTGATTACTTAATATATGGCCTGCAGCCTTTAACAGATGATGTAGCATCGCTCTATTACAGGAGCGGTGGCAAGCAAAGCTGTCCTATCATAGTAAGAACAAGAGGGCACCGGCTGGAAGGGATATGGCACAGCGGGTCGCCTATGGGCATGATCATTAATGCCCTTCGCGGTATGTATATATGTGTGCCCAGGAACTTTGTGCAGGCAGCAGGTATGTATAATACGCTTTTAAAAAGTAATAATCCCGGGCTTGTGATAGAAAGCCTCAACGGCTACCGCTTAAAAGAAAAGGTTCCAGCTAATTTAAATGATATAACCGTTCCCTTAGGCATTCCTGAAATTTTACAGGAAGGAACAGATATTACTATTGTAAGCTATGGCTCTACCATCAGGATCGTACAGCAGGCCATGAAATTGGTGGAACCACTCCATATCAGCTGCGAGCTGATCGATGTGCAAACCCTGCTTCCCTTTGACAGGAACCACATGATTGTCGAATCACTCAAAAAAACAAACCGTATCGTTTTTGTAGACGAGGACGTTCCGGGCGGGGCGGCCGGCTATATGTTTAACAAAGTAATGGAGGAACAAGGAGGATACCGGTATCTAGATGTAGCGCCCAGAACCATTACGGCTAAAGATCACAGGCCGGCCTATGGCAGCGATGGCGACTATTTCAGCAAGCCTAATGCAGAAGAAATAGCAGCAGTATTAACGGAAATGATGAGCGAATAATGATACCCAAAATATTAACAAGATATAGGGTCTTCCTGAAAATATGTAATGCAGTGTAGGCTTGTATTTTATTAGCAAAAGAATATAAAAAATGCCTCATTTGGAGCAAAAATTGCTTTAAGTGAGG
>NZ_BAAGYM010000021.1:0-86176 GCF_054779315.1 Niabella aquatica | reverse complement strand
TACTGTTACGCTGCCACAGGTTGCTTTATCTCTTCAAAGTTGAAGCTTTTTCTACTTGTCATTTTAAAGAACTTGATTCGCAATTATTTGTGCCTGTTTATGACGAATTCGAAGAAATAACGGGGTTAGAACATCAAACAATTAAGGATTACAAGTATGTATCAGAAAATGTATCGTCGTTACGTCACGACGATCTAAGTTTCTCATCACCGTGAAGTAGCACCACTAGAATATTTTACTTTTTGTGGGCTCGGATGGAATCGAACCTCCGGAACCGGTGTTATGTGGCTTTTTACAAAACTTGGTTCCCCCGGCCAGAGCCGCCCAAAAAAAATAGCCACATCAAAAAATGTGGCTACGTGAAAACTCGGCTTAACATCCTGCTCATGCGTCCGGCTTTGCATTCCCGTCTCCGGTGGACTTGGCAGAACCGCGTCCCGTACAAAGGTAGGAAGTATAAAAATATTTTGAAGTAAGTAACAAATATGTTACCTTCGCATTGTCAAGCAAATAGTTCTTTAAAAATGAAGTCGAATGAATTGCTTAGGTTACTAAAGAGGCATGGTTGCTACTTAGTAAGGCAGGGAAAAGGAAGTCATCAGGTTTGGTTTAGCCCAATTACAAACGCCGAATTTGTGGTTCCTGACCACGGCGCCAGCGAAGTTGGTACCGGACTTGCAAACAAGATTCTAAAGGCAGCAGGGGTGAAATAATCCCTTGCTTTTTTTAAAACTAATTATTGTAGTAAATAATTACAACACTTAGACATGAAAAAGATAGTATTTATAGTAGAGAAAACAAAAACCGGATATTCCGCTTATGCTAAGGATGATAAATACCCTATAGCAACAACCGGCAGAACGATGGATGAGTTAAAGAAAAATATGAGCGACGCAACGAATACCTGGTTGGAGCATTTAGGCAAACCGGCTATTGATCCGGGTTCTATTGTGGTTAAAATTGACCTGCCTCAATTCTTCGACTATTATAAGGAAATCAATGCAAGTGCTTTGGCCCAAAGAATACCTATGGATAGGAGTTTGTTGGCTCAATATAAATCAGGATCAAAACAACCATCAGAAAGACAGACCGAAAAAATATTATCCGGTATAAAGGCGCTTGGACGCGAGTTGTCGGCCCTTGAATTTGCTTAGTAGTTCAATAGAACTATTTTGTTTGACACCCCCGGTCTTTGGCCGGGGTTTTTGTTTTACGGAAAACCGTAACTGCAGTTTGTCTACTTTTGCTTTCTTTGATACCAGCAAACTAATTGAAATGAAATATTTAATCACACACAACAGGCGGCAGAAATATTAGGTTGTTCACGCCCTCACCTGGTAAAGCTTTTAGAAAACGGTGCAATCAATTTTACTAAGGTAGGAAAACACAGGCGGATCAGGTTTGAAGATGTATTGCAATATCGTAAAGAAAGTAAGGCAGCACAAAAAAAGCATATTACAGACATAATGTCTTTTGACGAAGCAACCGGCCTGTATGATTCCATAGTGTAAGGTTTATTGCTGTATTAGATACAAATGTTATCTATCCAATAGAAATCCGAGATCTTTTGTTTTGGTTCGCTTATTATGATCTTTATACGCCCAAATGGAGCGAACACGTTTGTGATGAATGGAAGGATATAATGATTCGTAAAGGTGTTGATCCGGAAGAAGCTGCCAAGCGCGTGAATAAAGCAAACCAGGCTTTTCCTGACGCGCTTGTAACAAAATACAACGGCTTAATAGATGGACTAAAATTACCTGACCCAAAAGACTGCCATGTCCTGGCGCATCAATTAAATGCAACGCAAATGTGATCGTAACAAATAATTTAAAAGACTTTCCGCAGGATTATTTACAGTCTTTTGGTATTGACGTAAAATCCGCAGATGATTTTCTTACTGATATTATCGACCTGAACCATAAAACAGCAGTTAAAGCATACAGGGAATTAGCATTAAACAGGAAAAACCCGCCTTTAGATGAATACGAAATTTTAGACAGATTGAGAAAAGCAAATCTTACAGACACAGCGAATTATCTTCATGCTTTACTGTAAAACTATTTAACATGGAAAAGACAATCAGCAAAAGCGATTTTATAAAGGCAGAGGCAGAAATGGAGCAGCTTTTGGCAAAAGCTACCAATAAAGGAGGCTTTGACATGCTTACGGCTAAAGAAAGCCGGCTGCTGGAAGAATATACAGAGATAGTAAAGCAATATGAAGCTCAAAACATTACTATCCCTATGCCCTGATACTATTTCCGGGTTGCTGCAGTTAAAAATGTATGATACCAGCTAAAACAAAAAGACCTCGCAAAGCTGCCGGAAACATCCAATACACAGCTTTCAGAAATAATGCACGATAAAAGAAAACCTACGCTTAATTTCTTAAAATCGGTTAATCAGAAATTAGGTATAGACGGGAATCTTTTATTACAGATGGTTTAGGTTAAAAAATTGCACCTTTCGCAAACTTTGTTCCGCTATTGTTCCATATTACCCATAAAAATATTATAAAAATATAATTATCAATCAATTATGTAACGTAGTATTATTCCTGTTCTGGGCACAAAACCACCTTTTTCAGGTGGTTTTTTATGCCTGTAAATGTATGCCTGGTGCGGCTTATAGTGTATCTGCTGGATTTTGATATCAAAGCGTAAGCAAGATTCCTGTTAACGGAAATATTATGGCTTTCAAGATGGGTCCCCCGTTTGTAGCTACAGTCCCTGTGTATTTTAGCTAAAACTCAATATAATTGTATGAAAAAATCTATCTTTTTTGGAAGTATTAGCTCATTCATTTGTGCCTTTTACGGCACAACAACTAATGCCCAAACAGTTGGGGCTTCGGACGCGGATAATCCGGCTGTCTTGCTTAAATGCCTGCTGGATGTGTTGAGGTTTAATAAACGGGAGCAAATGGTATGGTACCGTATGTGATAGCTTTGATCAGCAATAAGCTAATTAACAGATAATGACCAGGAAAGAAGAATCTGCTCCGGGCTATTATTAATTATTAATATCGTTTTCAGGCTTCGTCTTTTGTATTTTTAACTAAGCCTATACCAGAGAAAAAAAAGATTAATCCAATAACACCTATAACAATAAGTGATGTGTAACTGGTACTTTTATTAATTAACTCATATCCGGTATATATTAACCCAATGATACCTAAAATGGTAAGTACCGTTCCAAAAACGCGTTTCACGTTCATAACCTTGGTTTTTTACTCTATCTAAGCAATATTTATGCCTACTGCTCAGAATGCCAAAAATAAATAATAATCACGTCGCGTATAGCATCGGGCACACCATAGGTAACCTGTATCTTCCGAAACAAATCAGCGGATTTTTTCTTCTTTCCTGTATAATAAAAATGCTTTAAACGCTGGGTGCAAAAGCTTTTCAGTGTTTGCATTTTACTTTTTTGCTACTATATATATTCTGTAGCAGGACAAATCAGGTCAACAGTTTAGGAATAGAAGTTTAGATTTACTTCCTGATAAATGATTGGTCATAACGAAATTGCCTATGTTGGATGATTGCCATTAAAAAATATTATATGATTTCATTGGGTAGGATTTGGATACTCTTGTATATGCTTTGCAGTTCTTTTAGCAAAGTAATAGCAGCCGATACTTATGCAAGTGTAAGTATGGTTTCGGCAAAGAATAATTTTGACGTGCGCGGAAATAAGCAGGAGCAATTAACAGCAACCCGTGCCGTATTGTATGAGCAGGAATTGAGGGGTAATCAAAATGTTCCGGAATTGCTCTTAAATGATGCGGGCAGTATCGATATTGATGGCCTTAAGATAACAAAGCCCGGGCCTTTAGTCAGGCTGAATAAATTTTATGCTTTAGCCGAACGGGTTGTTCAATATAAGGTTATATTATCGAACGATGCTGTTGCTGTTTTTCGCAGCAGTGAAAATGATTTTGTTGCCGAAGTAAATATGCCGGATAAAAAAATATCTGTTATTACGCATCCGGAACAAAATACAACGGTGAATTTTTTGGAGCAGGGAAAGGAATATTGGATAGAAATATATCATATTTATCAGGAAGCAAGAGTACGTATTTCTGATGTTAAATCTGGTGAATTTGCTGAAATCTCAGTTATTAACGACGGGCAGGGCGGCGTGGGAAAGGGTTCGCTGCAAGAGGGATTTAAAGTGGGAATGCAATGGGACTTTTATTGTTTTGGCTTAAAGCAAGGCCGCTCGATGGTGGTTGAAAAAGTCAGCGTTTTTTCTTTAAAGAACAATGTAAAACTGCTGATGTACGGCGACTCAATAACACAACCGGAAGCGTATTTCCCAACACGCAATTTTTCTTTGGCATGGACTCAAAAAATAATAAAAGCATTAAAAGGTAATGCAATGTCCAGTGGGCGGGGTGGCGCTCAAATTGATATGGTTTTGAATTATATCAAAAACGAATTGCCATATATAAAGACCAGGTATGTAATGGTAACTATCGGCACTAATGGCGGAAACACGGAAGCAAAACTAAAAGAACTGATTACCTATATTAGAAGCCATAATGCCATCCCTATTTTAAATAATATTCCTTGTAACGAAAGTGCAACTCAGATACCCGAAAATAATTTAATAGAAAATGTTCGCAGAGATATGAGGATTAATGGTTGCAAATTTGATTTGCCTACTTCTTTACATTATGATGGTAAGCAAGTGGATAAAGCAACCATGTACTGGGAAGATTATAGCGAAAGCTTTTGCAAACAGGTGTATCACCATCCGAATGATAGCGGCAGCGAAAAAATGTTTGATCAAACTAAAATTGATTTACCTGAATTATATAATTAATAATTTAATAAACATAATAGACTCATGGGAAGCGATAATCCAATATCAAGAAGAAAATTTGTTAAATCTACGTTACTCACTACTACATCTTTGGTTATTAGCCCTGTTATCAGCTCTTCCCAGGAAAGAGTTTCTCAGTGGCCACCACATGCTGGAGGGGTAAGTTTCAAAATGATAGGCCACGGCCATATCGATCCGGTTTGGCTTTGGCGATGGCCGGAAGGAATGGCTGTGGTACTAAGCACTTTCAGGTCTGCGCTTGATCGGATGAAAGAATCTCCGGGTATGGTTTTTACCTGTAGTTCCGCACTTTTTTATCAATGGGTTGCCGATAATGACCCTGCTATGTTAAAAGAAGTAATTGAACGGATAAAGGAAGGCAGATGGGACGTAGTTGGAGGATGGTGGATAGAACCGGATATGAACATGCCTCATGGCGAATCGATGGCGCGACAGGGATTGTATGGCCAATTGACTCTTCAAAAACTATTAGGTGTTCGGGCAAAAGTAGCGTTTAATCCTGATGCTTTTGGCCATGCAGCAACTATTCCGCAGATCGTAAAGTTGCAGGGCATGGAGAAATATGTTTTTATGCGTCCCATGTCTTGGGAAAAGCAACTTCCTGCGGATCTGTTTTGGTGGAAGGGCGCTGACGAAACTCAAGTTATTGCTTATCGCATTCAAGATGATTATGCTACGAATCCTCCGGTATCTGTAAGAGCCCGGTTACATTCGTGCCTCGGCTTATCGGAGAAGCAGCCTATGAAATCATTTATGTCCTTTTACGGTGTAGGAGATCATGGTGGTGGCCCTACCAAAGAAAATATCCGGTTAATTGAAGAAATTAAAAGGGAAAAAGGAGCGCCGCAGCTGGCTTATGCTACGGTGGACAGTTACTTTGAAGGTGTTCTTAAGGATAAAAATCTCACACTTCCAACTATCAAGGATGATTTGCAGCATCACGCAGTAGGTTGTTACACCACCGAAAGCGCCATTAAAAAAGGGAACAGGGTTTCAGAAGCTGCACTTATAATTGCAGAAAAAATTGCTGCAACAGGTTCGCTTTTTTGGGGAGCTCATTACCCCAAGGAGCAGATAACTGAAGCATGGAAGAAAGTTTTGTTTTTACAGTTTCACGATAGTTTACCGGGAACATCGCTGGTTTCACATTCGCAGGATGCTGCCAATGGCTATGGATATGCAAAAAGCGTTGCCGACCAGGCTACCTATGAAGCACTGCAAAAGCTGGAGTGGCAGATAGCAGCATCCGATCCCGAATCGAAGTATCTGATCGTTTTTAATCCACATGCCTGGCCGGTAAAATCTTTCGCAGTATATGGGGTGGGTTTCAGGCAAATAGCGGATAATGTCCGTGTTACAGATGATGAAGGAAACTTGTTATGCAGTCAGTATATACTGGGAGAAGCGCAAACGCTTGACACAAGAGGAATTGTATTTCAAATAGATTTACCCGCTATGGGATACCGGCAGATCCGTATTAAAGAAGGTCAGACTCATTTGCCAAAAGTTAGTGTTAAAGCAGCAGGTAACATAATCGAAAATGAATATTACACGCTATCGGTGTCAAATGCGGGCAAAATAGGCATTTTTGACAAAAGGATCAATAAAGACATTTTTACAGGGGGTGCAACGGGATGCGCCGCTGTTGTTATTGATGATCCAAGCGACACCTGGAGCCATGGCACGCAGGCTTATACCAACGTGATTGGGGCTTTTGGAAATGCAGACATCCATATTCTGGATGCGGGGCCGTTGAAAGCTACAATCAGAGTAATATCTACTTATGGTAAATCTACGCTAACAATAGATTGGGTGTTGTATGCAAATAGTGATGAAATTGAAGCTAACGTATCACTCGACTGGCATGAACAATTTAAGATGTTGAAGTTTTCTTTTCCGAATGACCTTAGTGAGGTTGTTTCGACTTACGAAGTTCCATATGGATTTATTACAAGGGCGACAGACGGTAAGGAAAACCCCGGTCAGCGGTGGGTAGATATAAGTGGCACTAGTAAAGGAGAGACTTACGGGCTAACAATTATTAACGATGGGAAGTATGGTTATAGTATAGATGGGTCTGACCTACGCGTTTCTATTGCCCGTTCGGCTGTTTATGCTCATCACGATCCCAAAAAAATTGAGCCTGAAAAGGGATATGTATTTATGGATCAGGGTATACAAAATTTCAGAATGCTTTTGATTCCTCATATGGGGAAATGGCAAAAGGCAGGTATCCCAAGACGGGCGGAAGAGTTTATGACCAGGCCTATCTGTATGTATCAGGGTATACATCCGGGAACGTTACCTAAATCTGCCTCTTTTATTAATGTCGACGCGCCAAACGTTATTGCCTCTTCTGTTAAGAAAAGCGAAAGTGGCGATGATATTATCATAAGGCTGGTTGAAACTCTTGGTGTGAAAAGTAGTGCAGCTGTTAAAATATCAAACCATAGCTGGACGGGATTTTTTAGGCCGTTAGAAATAAAATCCCTTAGGTACAATTGGCGAAAGGGAACATTTGCTCAGGTGAATATTCTGGAAGAAAAGAGCTCGGTTGATGCAGCTATTGTGGCGACCGATCACGGTTAGCAAAGATAAATATCCGAACACAAGCCAATACTTTATTACATGGGGCCTGGCTTTTGCTTCATGAAAAAGAAACGTGCTAATCGGGGCGCTGTACATGACCTGATTTAAGGACCCGTAAAATAGTTTACCTGTTTATACAGTTTTTCACTGAAAGTATTTATTCCACTTAATTTCTCATTTATTGTATCACTACAGCATGACCGCATTTCATATATTAAAAAAGCATGGTGCATAACTCAAAGGTTGCTACAAAATACTATAATTGATATGATCTAAGGGGTGAGCCGTTTATATTCTTTTGGTTGGCTGTTCCAGTAAAATTTAAAGCTTCTGCAACGATTTATTTAAACCGTTTAAAATAAGAAAGAAATATCATGAAAAAAATGATTAGAGAAATATGTATAACACTTTCGGCAATTTTACTAATAATTGTAATGGTGAGGTGTGACACTAAAAAAATAGAAAAATATGACATTGAATTAATCCCCAATTTTAATAAAGGATTTAGATTGACAGGGTATGATTCGCGTGATAAAAAAAATCATGACATTGGTCGTTTACAATATGGTGAAATGGCGGATAAAACAGATTGGCGTATTGGACAATGGGGATGTACAAAAAACTTAATCAACAGTGTACATACTAAAGAAGGTAATACGGATATTTATTTTGATGGTAGCAAAACACTTAAAATTGACAATAAAACAGGTGGATTTGTTTTAGATGTTGACGGTTCAAAAGATTATACAAAAGACAGAGAAGTTGGAGAACCCTGGATTCATTTTATTTTAGAAGTGATGCCTTTCCCGGTAAAAGTTAAAATTGCTGATATTAATTTTTTAGACTATTATCTTGAATTCACATTAACGAAAGAAAAGAACAATAATATAAATTTTAACCCGGAGCTGCATACGGCGTTATTCATTTGGTATATTACATTAAATGATATAGACCCCCAATCTCCAACCTATGGAGAATACTTTTGGTTTGGACTGCCAATTTACGATTACAGACATGATTATTCGCCATTTTTTGCTCAACAAGATAGTGGCAAAGAAGACAGGACAGATAAATTTGTTATTAACCCAAGAGGCCAGGACTTCTTAAATAGTGTTGTTCGCCTAAACGTGCCTCAATATATGCGACATGATGTATTTGGAATGTTAAAGGATGCGTATAAGTTGGCTGTTTCCAGAGGCTTCATGAAGAATACGACTTTTGAAAAACTAAGTATTGCCAACATGTATATTGGCTGGGAGTTGCCTGGTAATTTTGATGTGGCTATGAAAGTTGATAAAATGTCAATTAAAGCTGGAGTTCGGTAGCAATTTCCGTTTCTTTTTTACGGATCGAATAGTTCTTACTGTTCTTCCATGGAGTGCCCGGCATAGCTGCCCGATTCATAACTCCAAAGAAAATTCGGGCTCATATTAATTTTAGGCAGGTTCCGGTATATGTGTTCTTTATGCGGGTCAAGACAGGACAGGAAGTTAATTATAACTATCTAAATTTACATTATAACGATTCAATCTTTTTCAATGTCACAAAAATATTTTATTACTCAATCAAAAAAGCCGGTCCTGATTTCTATTGCCGTTATCTTCATTATCTTTTGATTGACGGCTGGTGCTGAATGCAGGAAGACAAACGAATATCCTGAACTTTTTTGTGCTTCCGTTGCTCATTAATAATGCGATAAGGAAAATGAATGGGAAAGTATCTGTTATCACTTTTAAAAAGCTTATATGCCTATCCAAAACAACTTCTAATAGATGGGGGGCATTTCAGAGGTACTGACATGTTGCACGGATCATTTGGCGAAATAGGAATGATTGCTTGTTTTATTTTACGAGGATAGCTGGTTTATTTAATTGTTTATTAAGAATGTGCTTATTACATCTTCCGGAAGTATTTATTTTACGGTTACGGTTTTAAACATTTGCTATCATTAAAATAATTTATTGAACAGCATTATTAATCAGGAGGAATTTAAGCAGTGATGAAAAGCCTGTCTGCAACACCAGAATATGCAGGTTAATACAGGATAGGTTTTCGCATTCGTTTTGGTAATTTGCTGTATTAAATAAACACATGATTGCTGCTGCTGAAACTTGTCAAATAGCTTGTGTGATGCAAATAAAAGTAATAAATAATTGATGGTTATTGACAGGTGTATTTAATAGCAGGTATAAGAAACTACAAAAAAAATAATTCCGGCAAAACAGTATTACTGAATGGTAATCTAACGCTTAATAAAGTAAGGACGATTGATTCGATATGATCATGTAAATAAAATGGTATTCAATCGCATGTCTTATATGATGTCAGGCATGGTTGACGGTTCCATAACAGCGGACTTGATTGCTTTTGTAAAAAAGAGTGGTGCACATTAACAAGCGTATTTACTGAAAAATTAACTGGCGTATAAAAAATTGCAAAATGCTTTTTAAAATATATAATTTAATGCAGTTGGGATTATTATTAACTATATCATCAGGGGCACAGAATCTGACCCGAGCCCAGGCGCATCTTGTAGATGGCAATGCCAATGGCTGTATATATAAGATTACCCAAACCAATACTGGATATAGGTTTGATTCAGCTACGTACACGATTTTTATACCAGATAGCGTAAAAGAGCTGAGTGGTGTTTTTATACATCAGCATGGATGTGTAATGGAGGGCAGGGGTGAGGCGACTGCATATGATTTGCAATACCAGGCTTTTGCAAAAAAGTGGAAATTGGCAGTTATTGCCCCGGATATTTATTCATCAAAAAATAATTGTCATGATTGGAAGGATCCCGAATATGGCTCTGCAGACGCTTTATTAAAAACGTTGAAAGAGATTGGCGGCTTATCAGGACATCCTGAACTTGCAAATGTTCCCTGGTTAATATGGGGCCATTCCGGAGGCGGTTATTGGGCATTGTCTATGCTCAGGCAATTCCCGCAACGAATATTGGCTTTGTTTGGATATTCACCTGCTTTTGCGCCTGGCAACTATCCATCTGAAGCACTTAAAGTGCCTGTTATGATGCGCCATGCCGGCCCTGTAGGAGATGCCTGCTGCTGGTATACTTCCATTAATGAGTTCGGGAAATTACGATCTGCAGGGGGCTACGTAAGTATTGCTTATACGGCCGGACAGACCCATAATTATAGTTATGTCAGATATATGGCTATTCCCTTTTTTGAAGCAGCAATGAAGCAACGCTTTCCGGAGAAATCAGGATCTGGTTTTAGTAAAATGAAAGGGATTGATACTTCGAAAGCATGGTTGGGAGATACGGCTACTTACAATATTTATCCGGCTGCTAAGTATCCGGGTAATAAATATGCGGCCTCCTGGTTACCTGATTCTGCAGTTGCTATTAGATGGAGAGAGTATGTTATTAACGGTACTGTTAAGGATAAATCGCCCCCTGCTGCGCCGTATGATGTAAGTGTAGGAAAAAGATACAATATGTCTGTATTGGTGGAGTGGAAAGCGGATGCAGATATTGAGTCTGGAATAAGCCATTTTAATATTTATAAAGATGATAAGTTGGTAACACGTTTCCCTGCTGCGGGGAGTTATCAAACCTTTGATACAAATGGTGACGATGCTTATCCACTAGAAACACTTCCCTTACAGGCAGAAATTTCCTGGCCTCCTAATGATCCTGGTATAATATATATATCTACTGTAAATCATTTTGGGCTGGAATCCGCAAAGACAATGCTGCAACGGTAAAACAGTATAATATTAAACGCATTAACTGAATAGTTTTTATTTATAAAGAATCAAACTGGTATTTATGAGGATAATAATGAGTAATCGGCTTAAAGTAGTCCTGTTACGGTTTTTAAGTTTTGTGCTAATGTTTTTTATAGTGATAGAGATCTTAGCACACCCGCATTCATCAAATTCAAGGGTTGGTATAGAGCATGTGAGTTATGATAATTTATCCTACAGGGATAGTTTAATAATAACGGGTCTGGTAGTGGATAGTGCAAATAACCCTATAGTAGGAGCCTCAGTGGTGGTAGAAAGATCACTGGTTGGGACGAAAACGGATTTTGCGGGTAATTTTTCTTTAAATGCACAAAAAGGAGATGTTCTAATGTTTAGTGCAGCTGGTTTTATAGGCAAGCGGGTTGTTATTGAAGATCAATTGGTGCTAAATATTACTTTAACGGCTAAAACTTCGAATCTGGATGAAGTGATTGTAGTAGCTTATGGTACTCAAAAAAAGATTTCTGTTACGGGTGCCATTGCTTCTATTCAAACAAAAGAAATTAAACAAAGCCCTGCTGCTAACCTTGCTGTTACGTTGGCCGGCAGGCTTCCGGGCCTTACAGTTTTACAAAGGAGCGGTGAACCCGGACGCGATATGACGAGTTTAATGTTAAGAGGTGTGGGAACATTAAATAGTGTCTCTCCAATTATATTAGTGGATGGAGTGGAGCGTGAGCTTACGTATATTGATCCAAATGAAGTTGAGAACGTATCGATCCTTAAGGATGCTTCTTCCACTGCTTTATTTGGTGTAAGAGGTGCTAATGGAGTGATATTGATTACGACTAAACGGGGCAAAAGTGGAAAACCGACCATAGGCCTCACCTATGAATATGGTTTGCAGGGATTCACCCGGACTCCATCAATTGTTAGTTCTTATGATTGGGCCAGGCTAAAGAATGAAGCATGGAAAAATGAGAATCCAAATGTAAACCCGAACGACCCGGTTAATCAGCCTCCTTATTCTGATTATGCTTTAGAACGATTTAAAAATCAGGATTATCCGGAAGCATATCCTAATAACAACTGGCAGAAAATGTTATTTAATGATTATGTGCCTCAACAACGATACAATTTAAATTTAAGCGGTGGCGGAGATTTTGTGCAATACTTTGTCAATGTAGGATTATTGAATCAGGGCGGACAATGGAAGGTAGATCCGAGTGTAAAGCAATATGATCCGGCGAGCTATTTAAAACGCTATAATTTCCGGTCGAATATAGATGCCCGTTTGAACACCTCTGGTACACTGCGTACATTCTTAAATGCAGCGGGATATTTTGAAAAAGTAAATTCTCCTAATGCAGAGAGCAGTGAGATATTCAGAAGGACATACAATTTTTTCCCGGTTGTTATGCCCGGCCCTCTTGCTCCAAATGGCCAGGTATTAATCGGTACAGGGGAATATAATTTGTCTCCCTGGGCGCTAATAAACCGATCTGGCTACAGGCAGGAAACCAGAAATAATATTACAGCGTCATGGGGCCTTAAACAGGACCTGGATTTTTTTACCAAGGGACTGTCTGCTAAATTTATGGCATCTTTTGATACCAGAACCATCTATCGTTTAAATGCGTCAAAGACGTACCAGTTATGGATTCAGACTATTGACCCTAATACACCTAATCAGGCCGGAAAAGATAGTGTGACTTATCAACGATTGTCTCCAGAGATTGATAATAAACCATTAAGTATCAGTTCTAGTTCTACCTTTCAGTCGTTCTTTAACTTCCAGTTAAGTTTAGATTATCATAGGGTATTTAAAAACAGGCATAATGTAACGGCTATGCTTCTTGCCCAACAGGAAGCCCGCATCATGCCAAATGACAGAATACCCTATAATCTTCGCGGAATTGCATTCAGAGCGTCCTATGGGTATGACAACAAATATTTTGCAGAGTTCAATGCAGGATATAACGGGTCGGAGCAATTTGCCAAAGGACACCGGTATGGATTTTTCCCAACATTTTCTGGTGGCTGGGTTATCTCGAATGAAGACTTTTTGCGTAATAACACAATAATCTCTTTACTAAAATTGCGTGCTTCATATGGTATTGTCGGAAGCGACCGTTTGGGAGACCGCCGTTTTCTTTATTTAGATGATATACAGCGAGAAACTGGTGGAGGATATAGCCAGTCTCTGGGAGTAGGCGGGAAAATTGTAGAAAACTATCTTGGTAATCCTGGTATTCAATGGGAAATTGCCAAAAAGACCAATATAGGATTTGAACTTGGCCTATTGAATGATCTGAGTTTAATCGTCGATATTTTTAAGGAAAAACGGGATAATATTCTTATTAACCGTAAAACTATTCCAATTATTAATGGTATTGCCGGAAGCCGGCTGCCCCCTATAAATCTTGGAATAGTTCATAATTGGGGTTATGAAACAGAGCTTAATTATAATAAGCGCTTTAACAAAGACTGGTCTTTGATTGCTAAGATTAATTTCAATTTTGCAAGGAATAAAGTGCTTTATGCTGATGAAGTTCCTTTGCCTGCTGATTATGTATACAGGTACCGCCAGACAGGATCTAGAGTGGGCCAGGTATTTGGCTATAAATTAAAGCCCGGATATTATACTTCGTATAAGGAAATTTCTGACGAAGGATTAAATTATGTGGGGTATACCGTGCGGCCGGGCGATTTTAAGTATGTGGACTCGAATGGAGATGGTATTATTAACGAAAAAGATATGGTACCTATCGGTTATTCAGGTGTTGTGCCGGAGTATACTTTTGGTAGTGCTTTTAGCATTAATTATAAAAATCTGGATTTTTCTTTTTTGCTGCAAGGTGTCAGGAATATATCTGCACCGCTTTCCATGTCGGGAGTAAGTGGAATATCCGATTTCAGAGAGGTACATAAAAATGCCTGGACTGAGGATAGAGCAGCCACCGGACAGGAAATATTGTTTCCCAGACTCAGCTTAGGTGGATCATCCAGTATAAGGGATTTTAATGATTTCTTTATTGAAAACAGAAGCTTTATCCGTTTGAAGAATGCAGAGATTGGATTTCGTCTGCCAAAAACCTGGTTTGACAGAATTAAAGCTCAGGAGGTACGGATATATTTAAATGGAATGAATTTGTTTACCTGGGATAAAATGAGGACTAAAGATTTTGATCCCGAAGTTACTAATTCGTTGAGCTATCCTGTATATAGATTATATAATGCAGGCGTTAATATTACTTTTTAAATAACTCATTTCAAGATATTATGAAAAAGATAATTTCTATTCTGGCAGTATGCTGTTTCCCCATCTTATTTAGTTGTAACAAAGATCCTCTGGATCTGATACCGGATGGGCGGCTGACTTTGGATGAAGTATTCCAAGATGAATCTATGGCAGCAGAATATCTTAATACGATATATGACAATATTAATCCATATGGAACCGCGTATGATTTCTGGACTATGCTCGCGGGCTTTTCAGATGAAGCACATGATAATTCTTTTCCGGAAGCGATGGGCTCGGGGCCGGGCCGTTGGTATAATGGAGAGCTGAGGCCTGATTGGAACCCGCTTGATATACCGGGCATTGTAGGGAGTAATGACCCCTCTCAAAATGGTAATTATTATAAAAAATATTGGGCGGCGGTTCGGCAAACTAATATTTTCCTGGAGGGTATTCAGAAAACTGTATTTTCAGATCCTGCATTAAAGGCCCGTTTAATTGCAGAGGCAAAAACACTTCGTGCATTTTTCTATCTGGAACTCATAAAAATGTTTGGAGGGATGCCTGTTGTAGACAAGCCTTTCGGTGATGACTATAAATTTGCTGATTTGCCAAGGCAGTCTTTTAATGAATGCGCAGCGTTTATTAAGAAAAATTGTGATGAAGCTATTGCTGAAGAGAAGTTCCCATATAGAATAACAAACGAGCCGGATAGAGGGCGTTTTACGAAAGCTATTGCGCATGCCATTCGGTCACAGGCATTGTTATTTGCAGCAAGTCCTTTATGGAATACGGACGGCGATGCGAACTTTTGGATCGAATCAGCGAAAGCTTCAAAAGCATCTTTAAATGACCTGCTCGCCAATAACTATAAACTTTTTCCAGATTATGAGTCATATTTTTTTGGACGTACCGACCTTAGCGTAAATCCAAGCGACAAAGAAACTATTTTTGAAATAAAGCCATACAGAGCACATGAATTTAGTTATTTAATGTATAGAATGCATGCGGTCCCCTCGGTGGGTGGTGATAAAGCAGGCGCCAGCCCGTCACAGGAACTGGTGGATAGCTATGATATGAAAAACGGGGAACAGCCCATTTTAGGATATTCAGACGAAGATCATTTGAATCCTGTTATAAATCCTGCTGCGGGGTATGATGATAACGACCCTTATAAAAACAGAGATCCGAGGTTTTATGCTACTGTTTGGTATAATAATGCCTATTATGGTATAGTAAACGGTCAGGCTCATTATGTGCAATCTTACATAGGTGGGGCTGATGGTATTTCCAGTATTCAGCAACGCACGCATAATGGTTATTATC
Organism: Niabella aquatica; assembly: GCF_054779315.1. Taxonomy (NCBI): domain Bacteria; kingdom Pseudomonadati; phylum Bacteroidota; class Chitinophagia; order Chitinophagales; family Chitinophagaceae; genus Niabella; species Niabella aquatica. The sequence goes on along the minus strand of NZ_BAAGYM010000021.1, from coordinate 70,451 downwards.
TCAGGAAATTTAGAAATCCGCAGCAAAGGGATCCTAATGCGGGAACAGCCCGCTTTAAGAAATACAGGCTTGCCGAAATCTACCTGAATTATGCAGAGGCGGCAAATGAAGCTTACGGGCCTATAGGCGACGTGTATCAGGCTGTAAATGTTATAAGGGAACGCGCCGGAATGCCCCCTTTCCCAGCAGGGCTTAGCAAAGATCAAATGAGAGAACGTATTAAAAAAGAACGGCAGGTTGAGCTGGCATTTGAAGAATTCAGGTTTTGGGATGTTAGGCGCTGGAAAATCCTGGATAAGACCGATAAATTGACGACCGGTATGTTGTGGACTAAAACGGGAAATAATTTTACGGTGAAGCGCGTGGTTGTGGGGCGCCGAAAGTCATGGACAAATAATCATTTGATATTTCCTATACCAACGTCGGAGTTGTCTATGATGCCATTGTGGCAACAAAATCCCGGATGGAATTAAAATATAATATAGTTTTAGTACGTCACTACTTTGGCGTTTAAACTATTGGAATTTCCATTATTATTTCTCCAGTTATTTAGTGATTGAGAGGATCATAAAATTCAGCCTTGCAATGGCAACAGGATGCAGTTCAGAAAAATTAAGCTTGAAAATTAAATAAGTAACGACAGTAATGAATAAGAAAAAGTATTTTATAACATTAGCGAAGCATTTTTTTACAGGTTCAGTTTTTTTATTACTTGGAGCAGTAGTATATGCGCAGCCCTTATTGGTTAATGAGCTGACCTGTGAGTATACTACTAATCCTGTGGGTATAAATTGCTTAAAGCCGCGGTTAAGCTGGAAGCTTAAAACAAATCAAAAAGGTATTTTGCAAACGGCTTACAGGATAAGGGTTGCCAGCTCAATTTCCGGATTGGCAAAAGGCGAGGGGATTGAATGGGATACTAAAAATGTAATCTCCGGCCAGTCAGCTTATGTTGCTTACAATGGAAAAGAGCTAAAATCCAAACAAAGATATTTTTGGCAGGTTAAAGTTTGGGATAACAGAGGCAACGAATCGCCATGGAGTGATATTAAATTTTGGGAAACAGGATTGTTGAAGCAGGAAGACTGGAAAGCTGAATGGATTACTACGGGCGGGAAAGACACTCTTGATGGACCATCTCCTATTTTCCGCAAGGCGTTTCAACTGCCTTTGGGTGTAAAAAAGGCCCGGCTTTATATAACCGCGCACGGCTTATATCAAGCACAGATAAATGGGAAAAATGTGAGTGAGGATTATTTTACTCCAGGCTGGACCAGTTACCATAAGCGCTTGCTTTATCAAACATATGATGTTAGTTCCTTATTAAAAAAGGGGGGCAATACTTTTTTAGTTACATTGGGTGATGGATGGTTTCGTGGTCATTTTTATGGTGGCAACAAGGAGGTTTATGGGAAAGACCTGGCGTTATTAGCGCAAATGGAAATGGAATTGATGGATGGCAGCGTTATTGAAATTTTATCAGACGGTACCTGGAAGTATGGTTTCGGACCTGTTCGCAGTTCTTCATTTTATAATGGGGAAGTATTTGATGCCCGTTTAAATGTTGATAAATGGATTGAGCCGGGGTTTGATGATAACGTGCTGAACGCTGTTACCGTTGAGAATTATGCAAAGGATCATTTGACGGCAACTATTGCGCCTTTTGTCAGGAAACATGAAGTATTTCACCCTATTAGGATTTTTAAAACTCCTGCTGGTGAAACTGTTGCTGATTTCGGGCAGAATTTTGCCGGGTTTGTGCAAATTAAAGCGAAAGGTAATAGCGGTGATCAGATCAGGTTGAAACATGCTGAAATTCTTGATAAAGAGGGTAATTTTTATACTGCCAATCTGAGATCTGCAAAGCAGGAAATTTGCTATATACTTAAAGGGGGCCAACAGGAGGTATATGAACCCCATTTTACTTATCAGGGTTTTAGATATATTAAAATAGAACTGGAGGGCCTATCTATGAAGGATGTGGAATTAAAAGCGTTTGCGCTTTATTCCGACCTGAAAACAACCGGGAAATTTTATACTTCGGATGAGGAATTAAATAAGCTGCAACACAATATTGTCTGGGGGCAAAAGAGTAACTTCCTCGAAATACCGATCGACTGCCCTCAAAGGGATGAAAGGCTTGGTTGGACAGGAGACACACATGCGTTTTTGCCTGCGGGGGCATTTAATATGAATATTGCCGGCTTTATCGGTAAGTGGTTGAAAGATTTAAAAGCTGATCAGCGTGATGATGGGGCTGTACCTTTTATTGTTCCTATGTCGGTTAATTCGAGTGTTGATGTTAAAGGCTCCTGGTATGGAACATCCGGTTACAGCGATGCGGCTACAATCATCCCCTGGCAAATGTATAAAGCATATGGAGATACGATGTTTTTAAAGGATCAGTATGCATCTATGAAGTCATGGGTGGATTATGTTCAGCGTAATTGTAAGGGATACCTTTGGAATACGGGCTTCCATTATGGAGATCATACTGCTTTTGATCCTGCAGATAAGCTACTGGTAGCTCAATCGTTTATGATATATTCTATTGAAATTTTTGTAAACAGCGCCCGTATTTTGGGAAGAGAAAAAGACGTATCTGTATATAGCGCCTTGCTGGATAGTACCAAGGCTGCTTTTATACGTCATTATATCGGTAAAGATGGATTGCTTACCTCTCCCACTCAGGGCGCATACGTGCTGGCACTGAAGTTTAATTGTATTCCGGATTCACTAAAAGAGCGGGCAGTGCGCTTGTTGGTCGATGATATTAAAAAAAAGGGAGATCAGCTTACAACGGGATTTATGGCTACTCCTCATATAAATTTTGTTTTATCTGATAATGGATATGCGGATGTAGCATATGATTTGCTTTGGCAAAAATCTCCTCCCTCATGGCTATACCCTCTTGAAAAAGGGGCAACTACTATCTGGGAGCTGTGGGACGGTGTGAAGCCAAACGGTGATGTGCGGGATCCTTATATGAACTCTTTTAATCACTTTGCAAATGGAAGTATCGGCAATTGGATGTACCAGGTAATCGGGGGAATCCGGCTTTCAGAAGGGGATGCGGGATATAAGCATTTTGTTATAAATCCAGTTCCTCATAAAAGGCTCAAGTTCTGCAATACAACATTGGAGACAGCCTATGGCACAATCAAAGTATATTGGTCAACCAATCGGGACCGTATTTCGTTGAAAGTTACCATACCTCCAAATACTTCAGCTGAAATAGTTTTGCCGAGTGAACAGATCGCACGCGATGTGTTAAAGCAAATGGGTAATATAAAAGGAGTCAAAAGCAAAGCAATTGATAATGAAGGAGCTAATCTGAAGTTGGGATCGGGCGAATATCATTTTGATTTCGTGCATTCATTATCCAGGTAGTAATGCTAATAGTATCCGGATGGTAATTATCAAATTAAGCTTTCAGATTCGAATAACTGGATATATAAGTCAATGCAAAGGGCTCCTTTACCGGCAAATGGGCGCATTTAAAATTGGGCTGTATAAACTGTATTTTTTAAAATAGAAGACGATAATGACTGAAATTGAAGAAGGCAGCGTAGCAGCTGCCTCTTCACTATTACACATCGTTAACCCTATTTAATATGCCAATTTAGAATTTTCCATGACCTTTCCTTTTTTTAATCGCACAGCATGTTTGCATGTTCTGCATCGCCACCTGCTTTCTCGCTCTGCGCCCAGCTCTATACCCCTACACCAAAGAACTATTTTGGAGCGAAGACTCCGGTTGGAATATGCTATTTGGATGGTGCATTTCAAATTGTCGCTGTTGTCATGCCGACTGTAAGGAGGCCTCTTCTGAAAGGGAGACAGATTCCTCACTTTGCTGCCAATGACATGTTTGCGACATGATGATAATCAATCGTCATTCCGACGCCGGCGAAGAATCTCATAAATCACAGGAGACCTTTGGATTCCGCTGCGCTTCGCTCAAGGTAACGACCCTTTTTGTTATTGCTTCATGGATTGTTGTAATGATAGGAATATACGATGTCGCAACAATTTCGTTTTATTTTTTCATAAAAGTCGTAAAAAGTCAACGCTACCGTGATGTCAGAACATCCCCTCACAACATGAGACTTGGTACCCGAAACGAGGTGGGCTTATAAATAATAGATACTGTGAGATCTTTTTCGTTCATTTTGAACCTTCAAATTTATCAGGTCTGCAGAAGCTAAAGCCTGGCCCAGAAGAGTATAGTCTGGATGAACGTTTTACGGCCAGTCGATGTCGTTTCCTCAGGTAATATCACCTGGAAGGGCGCTCACAAATATTTGAGATATGTGCAACGTTCTGTGCATATTCGTGGAATCCCTGAGCAATATACGGGCCTCCTGTACATTAAGGAAACGGTATTGATTCAACCAAATCTGTTCCGCTGCTTTCTATTATTCAAATTTCAAAGCGCTCGCATTTTCAGGAAGACCCCGCCTTAAGACCGATAATGGGAGGCAGGTGGTAACAAACGCTTCCCATTATGAAAGGTCCTTTACAAAAAGTCTTTGAGCAAGTAATAGATTTCTTAAAATCGTATTTCTAATGTTCAGGCTGCTTTGTTAGTTGCTGTACCAATAGATTGTACTTTTTTAATAAGCCATACCATGTAAAACCATACTACAGCAAGCCCTGCGATACCCGCCTGTTGCGTTCCTCCTATATCTGTAATTATACCTAATAATGGTGGCAGAATAGCCCCTCCGCTTACCCCTACAATCAGCAATGCGGAAACTTCATTCTCTTTACCGGGTGAATATTTTAAGGCAAGTGAAAAAATAATGGAAAATAAATTAGCATAACCCAAACCAAAGAGAAATACGCCTGCAAACACAACCGGCAGGTTTGTACTAACCAACATTAAAAGTAATCCTGCCAGCGCAATAAACACGCTATATCTATAAAATTTACTTTCTGCAAATTTCATCATCATTAACCCACCTGCAAAAGCGCCAATGGTCCGCGCAAAAAAATACACACTGTTTCCTAAGCCCGCCTTACCCAACTCCAGTCCGCAATCCTGCATAAGGAACTTGGGGAATGTGATATTCATACCTACGTCTACGCCAACCAATACAAGTATTGCAATAAAAAAGGTTAAGATATATTTATCCGCTAACAGGGAATAAACACTTTTAAGGGTAATTGGCTCATTCACTGATTTATCTTCTTGAGGAATACGTGTTGCTAATAGCCATAAAGCGCCTAATAGGGAAAATCCGGCATAAACCGGGAAAAGCATCCGCCATCCAAAGACACTGCTGGCAAGCCATGCGGCTAATACGGGACCGCTTAGTGAACTAATCGCTTTTACAAATTGTCCAAAAGTTAGCGAGCCTGCTAGTCTCTCTTTGGCAACCACATTTGTTACCAGGGGATTTAATGCTACCTGCAACATGGTATTGCCAATACCTATCAATCCAAAACATATCAATATTGAAGTAAAATCATAATTTAAAAAGGGCACAATTAGGGCCAGGCCATGTATTACAAAACTTATTATGACTGTATTCTTACGCCCCAACTTATTTAACATGATCCCGGTGGGAATAGAGAGTATAAGGAACCAGAAAAAGCATGAAAGGGAAATAAGGTTGGCTACCGTATCGCTCATGCCGGCGAAATCATTCTTGATATAGCTGGTGGCAATACCTATAACGTCAATAAACCCCATAATAAAGAAGCCGAACATTACCGGAAGTATTTTTAATCCTGCTGATTTTTGCTTTGTCATGATAGTATGTTTTATGGTTGGAGATTTACCAGTACTGGTTTGGATTTTAGATATACGAATCTTTACGTATTCTAATGATTAGGGTTCATCAGATATAATTAATGAACGATTTTGCAGCAAATATTTTCATCGGAGTAATATAGGCTCAGTTTTATCCGGATACATGAATTGATTTCGAGAACTACTTACTGATGCCCGAGTTTTACTTCTATGGATTGAATGAGCAGGTGAATGATTTTAATATGGATTTCCTGAACACGATCCGAAAAATCTGATTGAGGACTGGCGAGTACGATATCGGCTGATGCTGATAGTTGATTGTTTCCTGTAGCCGTAAGGGCAATTACATGCATGCCTTTACTCTTCGCCGCCTTAGCGGCTCTTACTACGTTGGGCGATTTGCCACTTGTACTGATAGCCAGTAATACGTCTCCCTGTTGTCCGAAGCCCTCAACATACCGGGAAAAAATTTCATCAAAGGAATAATCATTACCTACACAGGTAATATAGGCGGGGTCATTAATAGCTAACGCGGGATAGGACCTCCTGTTTTTCCGATAACGTCCTGTTAATTCCTCGGCGAAGTGCGCTGCATCGCATAAGGATCCTCCATTGCCGCAACTGATAACTTTGTTGCCTGCCTGCAGCGCATTGGTAATTACCGATGCTGCATTATCTATATAGAGGGCGTCCCCGGATTGTATAAACAGATTGAGCGTTTTCCGGGCTTCGTCCAAACCCTGGTATATTAATTCTTTCATATTAGTTGTTTTTGGTTAAGATATCTACTGCTACGGATAGCGCTGAATAAGACCCTATTTGCTCGCCTAATTCTGAAGGTAGTACCCGGCATACCTTACGTGCATTGGGTAAGGTTTCCTGCTCAATAATTTTTTGTACTTCTGCCTCCATCAGACTGCGGCACCTGGTATATATACCTCCGATAACAATGGTTTCAGGGTTCAGCATATCTATGATAATTGATAACCCTTGCCCGAGCTTTCGCGAGGATATTTCAAATATTTTCAGCGCAAGTTCATCTCCTTTCTGTGCTTGTTCTGCTATTTTCTGCGCAGTAAGTTGGTTAAGTTCAGCAGAATTGCACCAGTTAACGGCAATGCCCATCTGATGTTTTGCTGTTATAAGCATATGGGCAATTTGAGCTATGCCTCCTCCACTGCAAAATCCCTCAAAAGAGCCTGCCTTACCATAACCTACAGGGCCAAACTCGGAAAGGCGGATGCGGCCTAATTCTCCTGCATTGTCATTTGTGCCGGAGTATAATTTTCCGTTAAGAATAAGACCCGCTCCCAGACCCGTACCAAAAGTCATAAATACCATATTTTGTGCTCCGCGGCCTGCGCCAAATTTCCACTCCGCCAGCGCACAGGCATTAGCATCATTCTGCAGGCCGGTTCTGATCTCAAAATGTTTGCGGATTTTATCTACAATCGGTACTCCATCCCACCCAGGCAGGTTAGGAGGCGACATAATCAAGCCTGTTTGACTATCTAAAGGCCCGCCACAGCTAATTCCTATGGCGGCAATTTCATCTCTTGTCAGTTTATGCTTTATAAGCATTTGTTCAACAGATGTAATGATATTGGCGATAGTTTCATCCACAGTTGTCGTCGGAAATTTATCTTCATCCAGGAGATGCAGGATATCTCTATCTGTATGCCCGTATGTTATGGCGCATTTTGTTCCACCGATATCTATTCCGATAAGTCTTTCTTTCATAATTAAATTGTTTGGATTGTACTTTTTTCAGGCTGAGCCTTTATTAAACCTGAATACATTATATCAATGACAACCGCACTGATTCATTGAAGTGAATTATTTATTTGATACTTTAACTAATTACACCTGATGCTGCTGTCAACAATAAGCTGTTTTCATTCTTATTTACTAATAACTGTTTACGTTGTTATATTGGTTCCAGGCTTTTAGTTGAATCATATCAGGAGCAACCGGGGTTAAATTCCAATGTTTATGTATTGCCAATGCTGCCCCCAATGCCGCTCCCTGCATAACGGCTGCTGTATATACCTTGTAATCGGAAAATATTTCTGATAAAAGTTGCATATAAATCTCGTTCTTACAAAAGCCGCCATCTACATAGATGGTGCCGATATTGCTATTGGTTAATACCATTCTGGCAGATGCGGCTTGTTGTGCTACAAGGTCTATGAGTAACTGGTGATAAGCTGCTTCGGCATTATTAAAACGCCGGATATCCCTTTTTGAAAATGGACTGGGCATCGTGCTGTTAAGATCAGAAAAATTCAGATCGATATTTTTATCTAGTTGATTTAAAATGTTGCTTTCATACTTTACAGATTGATAGAAAAGTTGATCTACATTAAAATAATCGGCAATTCTTTGTGTTTGTTGCTGATGATCATTGCCTGAAAACAGCATAGTTGTTTTTACCGGACTGCCCTTGTAACTTAGATAACTTAAACATCCCGCACCAAGTTCTGCAGCAGTTGGTAATTCGCTGCTAAAAGGATTAAGGCTGATAACCCAGGTTCCGGTAGAGAGCACCATAAACGAATGATCAAAACAGAACAGATAGGGAATTAACGCGGCCGAACTATCGTGCAGCCCTGAGCCTACTAGTATTGTATCGTTAGTATATTCATTTTTACAAGGCGTAACGGTATCGCCTTTGATTACCTCTGCTAACTTGTCCTTTATTGCTTCATCATCAAGCCATTGGTGATATTTTTTTTCGGCAAAATTCCACATCGCAGAATGGCATCCTAAACTTGTAATTTCAGCTTTTGTGCATCCTGTTATAAGATAATTAAGGTATTGGGGCAAATGCAGCGCTGTATGTACTTTTTTAAATATTTCTGGCCTTTCGTGTTTCAACCAGTAAAGTTGTAGCCCGGCGTTTAAATGGCCTGTTAACGGCGTACTGGTACTTTTCATTATGGACTCGCTGCCTCCTCTTTCAGCAATAAATCTTTGCATTAAATCCGGAGGATAGGGTTTTAAATAATTGTACAAATACCCAACCCTGCTACCGCCTGCATCTATATATACCAATGAAGCTCCATAGGTAGAAAAATTAATAGCACGCAATTGAAATTGAGTTGATTTTTTCAATTGATCAAAGGACGAAAGCACCCATTTTTCCAAAGCATTAATATCCTCACATGGAAATCCATCGTCGTCAGAAATCTCATCGAACGTGATGATATTTTCTTCAACCAGATTATACTTCTCGTCGAATAGCAGTAATTTTTTATTAGTCTTTCCAATATCAAAAACAGCGATAACGTCAGTTTTTTGTTTCATATTTTCCGGCTAATTTCTTTGGGTAATTTGATGGCTTATTATCATTCTAATTATTATTTGGGGAATGTTATGATTAATAACATTTTGAACATTGTTTTAAATAATCAATTTCCGTAAGAAGCGGGAGGTTTGGATTGCATCGTTTTGCTTTATGAGCGTTTCAATTTCATCGTAGTGGTTATCTACAATTTGCTCATATTTTTTCACCCAGAAGATGCTCTCTGAAATCGCATCTACTGCGTCTTCTCTATAGGGATATTGGTCCATCGATATCCATCCGTTATATCCTGTTTTTTTCAACCAAAACAATAATTCAACATATGTGGTAAAATGCACGCTGCTTACAATCATATCATCGTCCCAGCTGCCATGATTGTCGTTAAAATGCATATGATAAAGCAAATCGCCTGCGCGCTTAGCCAACACTACAGCTTCTGCCACATTTTCACCGGCATAGAAACTGTGCCCGGTATCAATAGTTACTCCAACATTGTTACATCCTGTTTCCTTTGCGGCTAAAATCGTATCTGCCATTCTCGCATGATAAGAAAAATTACGAGGTTCCTTGGGTTTGTATTCAAGAGAATAACGAATATCTGGAAACTCTGTAGCCAGTGCAGTGATGGCTTCTCTCAACCACTCACGCTCCTGATTATAATCTGTAGCCAGGAGGTAATCATAACCATCCTGCCCCAACCAAAGGTTAACAATATTGCAATCCATCCTCAGCGCTATTTCGCTCATTTGCCGCAAATAATCTAATGCTTCTTTACGAACATCCTGATCAATGCTGGTAATACTTCCTTTCCCAAAGCGGGCGTTGCCAAAAGTATCGGGGATGATGCTGGCGCATGCAACGCCAGCATCATCCAAACGCTTTCTCATGTCTCCAACATTATCTGCTCTTATGTCCCAGGTGCCAACCAGCTCTATCCCCTGTATATGTGGCATTTTTTCAAGCGCCATTATTAACATTTCTTCAGAACCGGGGTTGTTTTTATAACTTTGGCAAAAACGGTCTCTTGTATTTCCCAGGTTTCCTAAAATAATTGCATACTTATGGTTCATGATAGTATTATTTATATACTTGTATGATTTTTAACCCTACATCTTCCATTCGTAGTTTTTCCATCTGTTCATTACCTTTCCCAATTCGTCGATTTCTAAATTATCTATTGGTATCATCTCTCCCAGGGAAGATGACAGTATTACTGATTTGGCACTAAACTCTGCTACTTCCAGATAATCAAATGCCTGCAGGAGTTTATTGCCCGTAACAATCACTCCCTCATTTTCTAATATAAGTACAGGAGAATCCGGCGTTATGTTTGAAATTAAATCATCTTCTTGAAAAAAATGAGATCCAAATTTTTTTGTTTTTACATCCTGCAGGTAGATCCACGTCTCGGGAATCGTTCTGACATTAAACGTGGCTCCTGTTATTGCAAATGATGTAAGGTATATCGGCTGTGTAATAATAATGGCATTAATATCTTTATGCTCTTGATATATAGCCTGGTGTATGAGTACTGATTTGTCTGGGCGTTTTCCAATTTCCACTTTCCCATTTTTAATATATACGATATCATCCAGGCTAATATCCCATTTAGAAATTTTTTCTGGTGTAATTAAGAAGTCATTATCATTGCAGCGAGTGGATATCGAACCGAAAGCACCTTGCATTAATCCTTGTCTGCAGGCCCTTTTAACGATCTTAAAAATATCTGTTCTTTTTTCCTTAACATCTGAAGAGAAGGAAAAGGAATTTTCATGAGCGGGTAAATTATTTTGAAAATGCTTAAAATGTTCATCAATTTGTTCTTCTGTAAGATATTTTAATGTGCCCAGTTGATTGCCATATAAAATAGATTTGGCAGTCGTCTCAATTAATTCAAATTTTTGATAGGCTTCTGAAATGTCCGAGGCTCCAACCACAGTGCCATGATTTTCCATTATTACCACATCCAGACCTTTTTCGAACTCCCGGGCAATTTTTTCTCCCAGTTCATGTGTGCCTGGCATTGCGTAGGCAGCATAACCTATTTCACCACAAAAGGCTCTTACCTGAGGGAGAACACTGGTGTAAGGTACTTTTCTAACTATACTAAAAGCAACAAGACCTGGCGGATGTGCGTGAATTACAGCATTTATATCGGGCCTTTGCTTGTATATAGCCAGATGAAACGGATATTCGGAAGACGGCGGGTGTACACCAACTATTTCACCATTCTTTTTTACACATATAATATCAGCTGGTTTTAGTAAACCTTTATCCACTCCGGAAGGTGTAATCCAAATGTTATCTTCATCATCCCTTATCGATAAATTACCGCCTGAAGTAGTAGTCAGTACCCTGTCATAAATGCGCTTCATCACTAAAGTAATCTGATCACGCGGGTGCATCGTTTTTGTATTAAGCAAAGTCGTCATAAGAATTAATAATAAACAAACTTACCATTATGGTTATAAATTCCTATCCTGTGTTGACCCGACCAGTTTCAGACAAAATAATTATTTTTAAAATGTGTTATATGCAACATTAATTTTAACTTGGCTTTTTAAGCGGGTTTATGCATTATGAAAAAGCAACACATATTTGATCTGATAGAAGTTGATCCCTATTCAAGTACTTCAAAATATCTTCAGATTGTAAACACAGTTCTTAAAGAAATTGAAAAAGGCACGATAAAGACCGGAGACAGCATGCCCTCTATTAATGAAGTAAGTATAAAGCTGGACATTGCGCGGGACACGGTGGAAAGAGGTTATAAGCACCTGCGGCAATTAGGTGTGATTACTGCTATTCCAAGACGGGGATACTTTATAGAAAATACAACTTTCAGGCGGCAACTACGGATTTTTTTGCTATTCAATAAACTTAGTATTCCTAAAAAGCAAGCTTATGATGCATTGGTAAATGAATTAGGCGATACGGCAAGCATCGACTTTTATATTTACAATAACGATTTCCAGCTATTTAAAAGATTGTTATCAGGCGCAAAAGATCATTATACCCATTACGTAATTATACCTCATTTTATCGAAGGCGGCGAAAGAGCTTATGAATTAATCGATTTAATTCCAAAAGATAAGCTGGTATTATTAGATAAGTCGTTGCCTGAGTTAAAAGGTCCGTTCAGTACAGTATATATTGATTATGAACATGATATTTACCAGGTGCTTACTGAAGCACTGGAAAGATTAATAAAATATCAGACCATAAAATTAATTTTCCCGGTCAACAGTTATTTCCCCGTCGAAATAAAAAAAGGATTTATACATTTTTGCCAGGACAACGCTTTCTCTTACAAAATCATCAACAATGTAGCAAATGAGCCTGTTAAACTGGGCGATGTATTTGTGAACATGGTTGACGATGATCTTGTTACGCTGATTGAAAAAATAAAACCTACATCGTTGAAAATAGGGGAGCAGGTGGGTATAATATCCTACAATGAAACGCCTTTTAAAAGAGTTATCTTAAACGGTGTTACCACAATATCATCAGATTTTTATGAGATGGGCATTCAAACTGCAAAAGCAATTCTGTCCGGCCAGCACTATCAGCAAAAAGTTCCGTTCAGGCTTACTTTGCGGCCCTCTTTATAATCTGCAAACGGGGAGCCACTAAAGAGGAACAACTCTTAAATACTTTTGCGTTTCCATGGTATTACTTATACTTATATACACTTTAATTTCGATAATCGCTTCCTCACTTTTAACTTTGGAATTTTCAATTTCAGGAAGTTCAAAATATTCAACTCTTCTGATTTTTTTAGTATTAATACTTTAAACTTGCTTTTTTTAATTATTATCAGCTGGTTTTACTCCTAAACTAATTAGTTGTTATGATTAAACTGAAAGCTCACTTGCTGCTCATTCTCACACAAACATAGAAGATAGCTTCTATTATTTTCTCAAATGATTCGTTGAAATCTTAACGAACAAAGCAAAAATTGTACAGGTATTAGCAAAATTTGAAGTTGGGGGATCAGGGCAGGTGTTGTTACTTTGGATTTCTTATAGGAGGATTGCTTGAGCAGGATATGAAAGGATATATAAATTCCGGGTATCTGCTGTATACGGCGGTTGGCTTAATGTATTAAAATCATTGATTAGTATGAACAGAGTATTTATTGTTGTTGTTTGCACTGTCTTTTTCCGGGCAAGCATATTGGCCGCTTCTTTACCCGGAGCGGATGGAATCAAGAATCTTTTTGAACGAACAAGACCACAGGATGTTTTATCGGTGATGAAAAAAGTGGCCGACTGGCAACTCAATAATCCGACGGGCAAGCAGTTGAACTCCTGGGAGTATGCGCCTTTTTATACAGGTTTGATGGCTTTATACCAAACCTGTTCTGACAGAAAGTACTACGATGCGATAATGGATATGGGAAGAACGGTGAATTGGGAACCGGTAGCCCGTCCTTACGATGCCAATGTATTGGCCATATCGCAGGTGTTCCTGGAGCTGTATGAAATAACAGGCCTGGATTATATGATTGATAAGTCAAGATTTGTGATGGATGCTACCATGCAAAGGGAACTGGATCCTGATATCACCTTTGATAAAAATAAATACTGGTGGGAATGGTGGTCCTGGTGCGATGCCCTTTTTATGGCGCCTCCGGCGTATGCGCGCCTGGCCATATTGAAGAAAGAGCCTAAATACATGGATCATATGATTCGCGAATGGAAACGTACTTCCGGTTATTTGTATGCGCCGGGGGATAGTCTATTTTTCAGGGATGACCGGTTTTTTAAAATGAAATCTGCTAATGGTGCCAGGATATTCTGGTCGCGGGGTAACGGCTGGGTTGTAGGAGGACTTGCCAGAATATTACAATACATGCCTAAGGATCACAAATCGCGCGGTTTTTTTGAAAACCAGTTTCGGCAGATGTGTTATAAACTGAAGCAACTTCAAATGCCAAACGGATTCTGGAGCCAAAGCCTGCTGGATCCTCAAAACTATCCTCAGAAGGAATCGAGCGGCACGGGATTTTTTGTATATGCCATGACATGGGGCGTAAATAATCACCTGCTGGAAAAAGAAATTTTTCTTCCGGTGATTGAAAAAGGATGGAAAGCTTTGATAACATCGCTGCATCCTAATGGTAAGCTGGGATATGTTCAGGAAGTAGGGGATGCTCCTACAAATGTAAAATATGAGGATAGCGAAACCTATGGAACCGGCGCTTTTCTGCTGGCAGGAAGTGAAGTGTATAAGCTACTTTCTGCAGGTTCCAGGGCATGGAGTCCCGTTCCGGTAATAAGTGGAAACAAAGACAGGGATTATGCTATCAACATGCTGGTGAAAATTTCAGATCCCGTGCTGGATGCCTTATCAAAAAAAAACTCCGGCAATTACTACCGGTAAAGGATTGGGAAACCCGTAAAGATAATCTGCATACTTCGCCATTACAGGCTTTTGGGAGAACGCTTTCGGGTATGGCACCCTGGCTGTCGCTGGGAGAAGATGCGTCGCCCGAAGGACAGCTGAGAGCCAAGTATATACAACTGGCAAGGCAATGCCTGGTAAATGCCACCGATCCTGCATCGGGAGATTATTTGTTTGGAGGGGCTACCCAGGAGCGTATTGTACATGCAGCTTACGTCGCGTATCCGCTTTTGCTGGCAAAAAAGCAGTTGTGGGATCCGCTCACCACTGCCCAGAAGCGTTCTATTGCAGATGCATTAAAAACACACCGTGACTTTAAACCAAATGAGAGTAACTGGTTATTATTCCCTGCTATTATAGAAACTGCACTTTGGAAACTGACCGGTTCCTGCATGAAAGAACCCATCCGATATGCGATTGAAAAGCATGAAAAATGGTACCTGGGAGATGGAGTTTATGGAGACGGGCCGGATTTTCACTGGGATTATTATAACAGTTACGTTATTTCGCCTTTACTTACAGAAACCTTACGAACCTGCCGTGAAATGGGTATGTGTGTAGAGAAAGCCCTGGCAGATGCCATCAACCGTGGCGAAAGATATGCTGAAATTACAGAGCACCTGATCTCTCCCGAAGGTACTTTTCCGGTGATGGGGCGCTCATCTGTTTACAGGATAGCTATGTTGCAACAACTGGAGTATACGGTTTTCCGGAACGGCCGCTTACCAGGGTCGCTTCATCCCGGTGCTACGCGGGCTGCCATTACATCGGTAGTGAGGAATATGATGGAAATGCCGGGTACCTTTGATGCCTGCGGTTGGCTGAATGCGGGAGTGGTGGGGTATCAGCCCGGGGCCCGCGATTGGTATAATTATACAGGGGCGCTGTATATGTGCACAATGGGGTTCACTCATTTAGGTATTCCACCTGCGGATCCGTTCTGGACAATGCCTCCGGTAAGATGGACGCAGCAAAAGATATGGAGCGGCGATAATTCTGTAAGCGAAAAGTTGTTTAAATAATATGGGCGCAGTTGATCATTAAGTATCCATTCTCTTGACTTTCTTTTTATATTCATTGGGACTTACTCCCATTATTTTTTTAAACGATTTGGTAAAGTTGGATATATTATTGAACCCGCTGGAATAGCAAACTTCGGTTACGGTAACATCATCTTCCATAAGCTGCCGGCAGGCATGGCTGATTTTCGTTTCATTTACTACCTGTATAAATGTTTTCCCATATCTTTTCTTGAAGTATTTGCAAAAAGCCGTTTCGTTCATACAGGCTACAGAGGCGGCTTCCGGAAGGCTTATCTTTCCTAAATAATGCCTGAGGATATAATCATAAACCCTGTTCATCCTGTCTATATCGTTTTCTTTTACCTGTGGCAGATATTCTGTATCAGACAGTACCTCAATATCGCTGGAGATAGCAATTTCATTCAATATTTTAAGTAATAAGGAAATTCTTTCCGGCCCTTTTGCGTTTAGCAGCCGTTCCATTAAATGGATAAGCCTGTCAAAAGTTTCGCCGATAATCCGGATGCCTTTGTCGGCCTTGCTCAAGATTCTTTGGATCTGGTAATTTTCGGGCAGATCAAAAATCCGGATGCCGTTGAAGTCGGCGTCAAATTTGAGAATAATGGCTCTTATATAATCTTCAGGAGTTTCCTCTTCGGTGTTATCGTTATGCCAGTGGTGAGGTAGATTTTTTCCGATCAGCACCATGTCTGTGTCGTCAAACCGGGAAATATTATTGCCCACAAACCTCGAACCTTTTCCTTTTAAAATTGCAGTTAACTCATACTCGTGATGAAAATGGTAAGGAACGCTGAAGCGCTTACTGATGCGTTCCTCTATACTGAAAGAATGATCGGGGGGAGGACTGTTTTTAATTAATATTGGCTTCATATTGACAAGAGCTGTTGCTTTAAGTATTTAATACGTGAATATCAAAAATCTCTTTCAAATGTAACATTTTCCAGATTAAGAAACTTCAATGCCAATACAGAATGACCCATTGCCTGTATGGTAGTGAACTACCAACAGGGAGGGCAAAGATTGTCTCTTTTTTTGCAAATTATGAGGTTGCTGTTCTTTGATATTTTAAGTTCTTTTGTTGAAGTTATTTGATTGACTTGCCTGGTAAAGAAAAAATGCCTTGAGCGCATGCCTGATATAAAATAGTTTTTTCAAAAAATGATATGAATGAATAACCTGAAAAGCCGTTTAAGAAACGGCGAAATGTTAACGGGAACTTTCCTTAGCCTGGGAAATGCAGTTGTTGCTGAAATAGTGGCCAGCGCAGGATTTGACTGGGTAATGATAGACCTGGAGCATGGGATGGGATCAGAAACGGATGTGTTGCATCAGCTTCAGGGGATTGACCCTGAGAAAGTATCATGCTTTGTAAGGGTTGAAGGTAACCAGCGCCAGCGAATTAATAAGGTGCTTGATTTTGGTGTGCAGGGAGTTATGTGCCCACGGATTGAAACTGCTGATGAGGTGAGAGCGGCGGTTAGTGCGATGTATTATCCGCCAAAGGGAACACGGGGCGTGGCAAAGCTGATCCGGGCTTCGGAATATGGTGCCCGGTTTGATGAATACCAAAGGTATGCATCCGAGGAACTTTTGTGTGTTATTCAAATAGAAACGATAAATGCGATTAAAAATTTAGAGGCTATTGCTGCTGTTAAAGAGGTGGATGTTTTATTCATCGGCCCCTCTGATCTTTCTATGGCTTTGGGTGTTTTCGGACAATTGGATCATTCTTCGTTTACCGCTGCGGTTGATGCTATTGTGAAAGCAGCACAAAGGTTTAATAAGCAGGTGGGTATATTGTTATCAGATCCTTATCAACTGAAAAAGTATTACGATATGGGTGTACGGTTCTTTGCTTATGGAACTGATGCTTTTTTTATCAGCAATGGGGCCGGGAAAGCAGTATCGGCGATGAAATCGCAACTGAGCAATGGAGTATAAATTTTATAAATGCACCAAATGGAAAAAGACAGGAATATTGGGTTTATAGGTTTGGGCATAATGGGCAAACCAATGGCTCTAAATCTTATCAAGGCCGGGTTTAAACTGCATATTTGCACTCAAAATACAGCTACACAGCAAGAGTTGCAGGCGTTGGAGGCTACATTACTGAAGTCACCAGCAGCAGTTGCTGCCGTAAGCGATATAGTTATAACCATGCTGCCAGATACATCGCAGGTACAGGAGGTGGTATTGGGTGTAAACGGGGTTATAGAAAGCGTGATGGGCGGTGCTTTGTATATTGACATGTCAACAATAGATGCAGCTGCTGAACGTGATATCAGCAGGCGGTTGAAACAAAAAAATGTGGAATGCCTGGATGCGCCTGTATCCGGCGGACAGCAGGGAGCGGTAAACGGTACGCTTTCGGTAATGGTGGGTGGCAGTGAGCGCGCTTTTGAGCGGGCCTTACCGATGTTTGAGGTGCTGGGGAGCCGCGTGATACATATGGGGGATAACGGAGCCGGGCAGGTTGCCAAATCCTGTAACCAGATAGCTACGGCACTGGCTACTCAGGGGATAGCGGAGGCCTTTACACTGGCTAAAAAGTCGGGTGTGGATCTGGTACGGCTTAGAGCAGCTATGCTGGGCGGCTTTGCTGCTAGCAAGGCTTTGGAAGTAGCTGGTGAGCGAATAATAGCAAATGAATTTACTCCGGGCTTTACGCTTCAGTTGTATAACAAAGATCTGCGTATTGCCAATGATTCGGCATTGAATGCAGGATTACACTTGCCGGGAACATTACTGGTTCAAAAGGAAATGAGCCTGCTAATAGAAAGGAACCTGGGGATGCTGGACTTTAGCGCTTTGATAAAAATGTTTGAATAATTACCAAAAGATAATAATAAATGAAAGCTTTACCAAAAGTTTTTGTATCAGAACCTATCAATATCAAAGGGATTGAACTGCTTAAAGATAAAGTACAATTTGTTTTTGCTCCTGATACTAAAAAAGATACTGCATTACAGTTAATAGCTGATGCCGATGCCGCTATTTTGAGGGCTACGACAGTATTTGATAAGGAAGTGATTGACCGGGCAACAGATTTAAAAGTAATAGCCAGAACAGGTGTGGGCGTTGATAATGTGGATCTCGAATTTGCTGCGCAGAAAGGCATACTTGTTTGCAACACGCCGGGCACGAATGATAATACGGTAGCGGAACATGTGCTTACACTCATTTTTGCAATGTCTAAACAGATATTCCTAATGGATAAAGCTGTTCGTACCCAGCAATGGAGCCAACGTTTTTCTTCCAGGCAAATAGATGTAAAAGAAAAAATCCTGGGTATTATAGGCTTTGGAAAAACCGGAAGGGCCACCGCAAAACTGGCTTGTTCTATTGGTATGAAAGTGTTGGTGTATGACCCTTTTGTTCCGGAACAGGAGCGGTCTGTTCGCTTTGTAGAAACACCGGATCCCGTATTTAGCGAATCTGATTTTGTAAGTCTTCACTGTCCTGTAACACCAGAAACCCGTGGGTTTATCAATCAAAATTATATAAAGAGGATGAAAAAGGAGGCTTATCTTATTAATGCATCGCGCGGTGAGCTGGTGAATGATAATGACCTGGTGACCTCGCTGCGGCGCAACGATATTGCTGGCGCAGCGCTGGACGTTTTCAGGGAAGAGCCACTTTCTCCGGAAAGCCCTTATCTGCAACTGGATAATGTGATTCTGTCTCCGCATGTGGCCGGATCTACCAGGGAATCGAATGAGCGTATAGCAATAAGTGCGGCTCAGGCAGTACTGGATGTATTAAATGGAAAAATGCCGACGCATATATGTAACCTTAAATATTTTTCCGACGACGATAAAACTTTGCTTTTATATGACAGAGCAGCTTCAGGTGGCATCTTATAAAGTGCCGGTTTGGTATAAGCCCGATGTTTGCGTTATTGGCGGTGGAGCTGCCGGCATTGCAGCAGCTGTGGGCGCATCCCGGGCGGGCTTATCGGTATTGCTGGTTGAGAAATACGGTTTTTGCGGAGGCGCCGCTGTGGCGGGGCTTAGCGGTACAATATGCGGGTTGTTTTCATCGGGGGCTAATCCCCGGCAAATAGTGTTTGGCTTTGCTGATGAGTTTTATCGCCTGCTTCAGCAAAAAAAGGGCGTTACGGCTCCTGTACCTTTTGGGAAAACACTTTTGGTGCCGCACGACAGCCTTAAATGGAAAGAGACTGCTGATGCGTTACTTTCAGATACCTGTTGTGATATATTATATCATACGTACTTTCTTAGAGCAATTACTGATTCCGATACGTATATTAAGTATATTATTGTAAAAGGAGGCGAAGGAGAATTTGCTATACAACCTAAATATGTTATTGATGCATCGGGCGATGCAGCAATAGTGCATAGCTTACAGCATCCGTTTTCAGTAGGTAATAACGGAGTAGTGCAAACACCTACAATGATTTTTAAAATGGCTAATGTGGACATGCCGTCATTTTTGAAAACAGACCAGGAAGAAATCGGCCGGAAAATATATGCGGCTTACCAAAAGGGGAATAGTTTGCTGCCAAGGCATCATGTGTATCTTTTCGCATCACCTAACGCCGGCGAAGTGCTTTGTAATATGACGAAGATCACTTTCCCTGATGGATCTGTACCAATAGGCATTTACTCAAAAGATATTACCTACGCAGAAATAGAAGGGCGGAAACAGGCAAGAGCCTATGCTTCTTTTTTAATAAATACCTTTCCGGCTTTCAAAAATGCTTATATGGCAGAAACCGGCGCGCAGGTGGGCATCCGGCAAACCCGTTCTGTATTGGGCAAGGCGACTTTGAAAAACGAAGATGTAATCAAAGGCAATAAAAGCGAAAATGCAGTAACCTTTTCGGCATGGCCTATAGAGCTGCATGCATCGGGCACTCTTAAAATCGCATACCTGGAGGATGATTATTATGATATTCCTTTTGAAACACTGATCCCTGCAAGATCCTCAAATCTTTTAGTGGCAGGCAGGTGCCTGTCTGCCGAGCACGAAGCACTGGCTTCTGCAAGAGTTACTGCACAATGTTTCGGGATGGGTTATGCCACTGGCGCGGCCTGCAGTTTGATGTTGTCAGAAAATATAAGTGCAGGCGGGCTTACGGGTAAAGATGTTGCCTTATGGATGAAACAAAAGCATTTAAAAACGGCATATGAATAAACTCAGAAGCAATTTTGAAAAAGGCAGCACCAGGTGGGCGGTAAGGCGCTCCCAATGGATTGCGATGGGCATTGCGGAAGAAGATTTTGAAAAACCTAAAATAGCAATTATCAATTCATCTTCGGGCTTGTCGGTTTGTTATCAGCACCTGGGAAAATATAGCCGGATGGCCCAGGCTGCGGTTAAGGAAGCCGGCGGACTCCCTTTTGAAGTATGCACCATTGCTCCCTCTGATTTTATTACCTCTGCCGGTAAGAAGGCACGATATTTAATGCCCTCGCGCGATTTGCTGGTAAATGATATTGAAGTAATGGTTGAGGGCGCCGAGCTGGATGGAATGATTTTGCTATCTTCCTGTGATAAAACCACACCGGCTCATCTGATGGCAGCGGCCCGTCTTAATATACCGGCTGTAGTGGTGGCGTGCGGTTATCAGTTAGGTGGGCATTGTAATGGCCGGCAGGTGGATATAGAAGAAGTGTATAAAGGAGTAGGCACTGTTTTGACGGGTAAGATGAGCCTGGAAGAAATGGAGGAATGGACAAGGTGCGCTATTAAAGGCCCCGGCGTATGCGCCGGTTTGGCAACCGCTAATTCAATGCACTGCATGGCCGAAGCATTGGGGATGGCGTTGGCTGGCTCTACACCTATAAGAGCTGATAGTGAAGCGCTGAAAAAGGTGGTAATGGAAGCGGGTAAAAAAATAATAGAGCTGGTAAATGATAATTTAAGGCCACGGGATATCATTAAAAGGGAAAGTATTCAGAATGCTATACGGGTAGCTGTTTCTATCGGCTGTTCTGTGAATACGGTCAGGCATCTTACTGCGGTTGCGATAGAAGCAGGATTGAACCTTGATGTCATTAGAATGTTTGAAGAAGAAGCGACTCGTTTTTCACAGATCACGCGTATCAGGCCTAATGGCCCTGACCGTATTGAACAGTTTGATAAAGCCGGCGGCACACGGGCTGTTCTGCAACGGTTGAAGAACGAGCTGAACCTGGAGGTGCAAACCGTGAACAATCAGTTTCTTTCTGATATATTAAATGATCCTGTGGAAATAGATGAAACATACATAAGGTCCACCGGCAATCCTTTCAGGAAAGAACCGGGGCTTACCATTATCAGGGGGAACCTGGCGCCTAACGGCGCGATTGTTAAGCTCTCGGCTATTGATGCAGGCCGCAGGGTTTTTGAAGGGCCTGCAAAAGTGTACAATGATGAAGACCTGGCAATGCAGGCTTTGGCTGAAGGGAAAATAAGCAGCGGTGATATTGTTGTATTGCGGATGCTGGGGCCTGTTGGTGGTCCGGGAACTGTATTTGCCTGTAGTTTTATGGCGGCTTTATCCGGAGCCGGCCTGGCCGATACTGTTGCGGTTGTTACGGATGGCGAACTGTCTGGTCTGAATAAAGGAATCACCATCGGGCAGGTGATGCCTGAAGCCGCACTTGGGGGGCCGCTGGCTATTGTTGAGGAAAATGATCCGATTAAAATTGATCTGCATGAAAGAAAGATAGATTTGCTGATTCACAAAGATTCGTTTGATAGTCGCATGAATAGCTGGGCTCCTTTAGAAAGGCAGCTTGAAAATAACTGGCTTAAATTTTATGCTGATAATGTAATGCCGCTCGAAAAGGGTGCGGTGTTTGGTAAAAGAGCAAATTGTTAACTGACGGTTTAATTTTTTTTGAATGATGCTTAATAATGTTATAAAAAATCCGGAACGGGTGGTGGTGTTCCTCATCGATGGTTTGCATTGGAAAGCTCCATCGAAATTAAAAATGCCTGTTTTAAATGCGTTGATAAAGGAGGGAACTTATATCAACCAGTCTTATATGATTGCCCCGCACCATCCTACAGTGGGAGAATACGGACGCATACATACCTCTTCTTTTCCTAACCCGGTATTGCAGGAGGGCACGTTGTTTATCAGGCCTGGCAATAGAATGTTGCAGGATGTGTTTGCCGGTGTTTCTGCTTTTGTAACGAATACTAAAGCATACCTCTCGGTAAGCAAAGGCTTTACCATCAATATACACAATCCCGAAATGTCGGATGAGCAGGTAGTAACGCAAAGCATTGATTTAATGAACCGTCATGATATAAAGTATTTCAGGATACACTTGCAGACACCGGGTAATGAAGGGCGGTACCTTACCTATACCACACCCGACAAACCTTATTACAGAAATATCTGGGGCGATGGCTCTCCGTATGTAAAGAGTATTGAAACTGCTGATGTATTGCTGGGCCGGTTTGTATCGGCGTTAGCAGAAAAAGGGATGCTGGATGCAACGCTCCTGGTTGTTACTTCGGATCAGGGACAATGTGAAAAGGGCTGGCATCCTGTTATTGAACCTGATAGTGGTATTACTCCACTGTTGTTTAAAGGTCCCGGGATAGCTGCAAACAGAACATTACCTTATTTTGAGCATACGGATATTTCTCCTACAATCGCCGCCCTGATGGGCTTGCCTGCTCCTAACCACGATGGCGGCGCCGGTGTATTTGTTAAAGAAATACTGGAAACGGAAAATCCCGGAAGTTTCAGGCATCTGCAATATATACAAACGATCAATGAGCAGCTCAATCAATATAATGCGCTCAGAGCCCGGCTAATGATCGCGGCAGAAAAAGACAGCTACTATTCCAGCCTGATCAGTTACCTGGAAAATGAATTGCTTACTCCCGAGCCGTTTTATCACCAGGACCGTTTCTTTGAATGGTTTAAAGCGGGAACTACCGGGCATCTTGTAGAAGTAAACGGGCATATCCTGGAAAAAATGAGCGCAGCATATGGAGCATAAGCGTACCGTCTCTATGCTCCCGATTTTGTGGGAGTAAATCTGTGCACGGATTGTGTTATTTAAACCTAACCCTCATCAGAAATGAATGTTAATAAAGCAGCCGGTAATTACAGGTGGTGGGTTGTTGTACTATTGTTTTTTGCAACAACGATCAATTATATAGACCGACAGGTTATAGGATTACTTAAACCCGAACTTGAAAAGGTTTTTCAATGGACCGAAAAGGATTACAGCCGTATTGTAATGGCCTTTTCGGCAGCTTACGCTATAGGGTTGGTATTGATGGGCCGTATTGTGGATATAATTGGTTCGAAGCGTGGATATGCCGTATCTATTATTTTCTGGAGTATAGCGGCAATGCTTCACGCATTTGTACAAAGTACGGGTGGCTTTATTTGGGTGAGGGCACTGCTGGGGCTGGGAGAGTCGGGCAATTTTCCGGCCGCCATCAAGGTGGTGGCAGAGTGGTTTCCTAAGAAGGAAAGGGCGTTTGCCACGGGGTTATTTAATTCCGGTGCCAGTGTGGGTGCTGTATTGGCTCCTGTTTTTGTGCCACTGATTCTTGGTGCCTGGGGATGGAAGGAGGCATTTGTGATAACGGGCGTACTGGGTTTTATATGGCTGTTTTTCTGGCTCCGGTATTACCAGGTTCCATCGGCTAAAAAGGGATTGCCGAGGGCAGCGCTTGAACATATTCATAGTGATGACGAAGGCGCAACAGATGATGCCTCTGTAAAAGTTCCCTGGCAAAAACTGCTTGGACTTAAAGCTACATGGGCATTTATAGCGGGCAAGTTTTTTACTGATCCTATATGGTGGTTCTTTTTGTTCTGGCTGCCCTCTTATTTTTCTTCTGCTTTTGATATGGATCTTACCAAACCCAGCCTGGAACTGGGAGCCGTGTACGCGGCAACAACTATTGGCAGCATTGGTGGCGGGTACCTGTCTTTATTCCTGGTGAAAAAGGGATTGATGCTTACTAAAGCAAGAAGGATATCCCTGCTGATTGCTGCCGTACTCGTGCTTCCTGTTATTGCCGTGCAATATGCCACCAGCAGCTGGCAGGTTGTTGGTATGATTTCACTGGCGGCGGCTGCACATAATGCCTGGAGCGCTAACATTTTTGCATTTGCATCAGATATGTTTCCTAAGAACGCGCTGAGTTCTGTAATTGGAATAGGCGGAATGGCGGGGTCGGTTGGAGGCATTCTGTTCCCCATGCTGGTAGGGGCCTTGCTGGACCATTATAAATTAACAGGGAACCTTATGGAGGGGTATAATATTCTATTCGTGATTTGCAGTCTTTCTTATCTTTTTGCCTGGGTAATTATTCTGCTGCTTTCCCCTAAGCGAAAGCCGGCATTATGAGCCTGATTCATTGGCCCTAAAAGAGTTTTTGCCTTGTTTATCCTATTAAAAATTTATACGGCGCTATCGGGGGGCCTGTAAAAACATATTTCTTGGCAGTTTGTTTTAGCTGAAATAAAAGGAGCTGATTGATTAAAGGAAAAAGCAGCGTCATAGACCGTTACTGCTGCTATGAGCCAAAAATATCGGGAGGCAAAAATTTGACCATTCTTTGCAAATTTTGAAGTTGTACTGTTTGTATTGCTGTACTATTTTTGATAAAGGCTTGCTGCTTTGTAAAAGCATCAATATAGAGCTAACGGCGATCATTAACGAGGCGCAATGAGGCAGCTTGTTGACCTGGTATGCTGTTCTGTAGTGTATATAAGGTTTCGGAAGAATTTTTTCAGATGTGATTTTAATACGGGTGATTTAAAAGCGTTGAAACGACACATGAGGCCGGCATATTGCCAACGCTGATTATTTTAAAGGTGGATGAAACGGCCTCTGCCGATTGCTATGCGAATCAGATTGTATGTATAGAAGGTGCCGGCAAAAATTTTACTTTTCTTAGCAAATTTTGACGTTGTTACTGCTTCGCTGGCATGCTACTTTTGATTATATTAATACTCAGGAATAAAAACGGTTACATATCTCATAATAATAGTTCCGATTGCTTTATTTTTTTGAAACTGGAGTAGACAGGAATGTCGAAAGGCGGTTTCAAATATTTTTAACGATAAACATTTTTAATTGGCGCCTGCTTTCTTTTAACAGATCTAATGCATAGATTCAGGTGTTTTTGATTGTTGAAACCATTTGCTTTTTCGTGTAAAATAAAACTGTAAAAATTAGATTATGATTCAGAATCGATCATTAAAAAAGCTATTGCTTTTTATTGTCTTCTGCTGTATGGGAAATATTTTGCTTGCCCAAACAATAACAGGAGCTGTTGTCAATGAGAATGAGGAGCCGCTGCCGGGCGTTACCGTTCAGCTTTCGGGTTCTCGGGTTGCTACTACAACCGATACCCGCGGAGCGTTTACCATTACCGCCAGAACGGGCGATACGCTTTTGTTTTCTTATATAGGGTACAATGATGTGTTTCATGTTATTAAAGCTAATAAAGTGTACCTTAAAATGTTTGAGAAGAACAATAACACGTTGTCTGATGTAGTTGTGGTGGGGTATGGTACCCAGAAAAAAGTTAATGTGTCTGGCGCTGTATCTGTAATAGGTAAAGATAAACTTGAAAACCGGCCGGTAAACAATGCGGTTCAGGCCTTGCAGGGCCTTTCTCCCGGCCTGGTGGTAAGCCGGTCTAGCGGACAACCCGGCGCGGAAGGCTGGAATATCAATATTCGCGGGTACTCTTCTTTGAATGGTACCAACAAGCCATTATTAATTGTCGATGGTGTGGAATATGCTAATCTTACCTTGATCAATCCATCCGATATTGAATCTGTAACTGTATTGAAAGATGCTTCTGCTGCAGCCATCTATGGGGCGAAAGCTTCTAACGGGGTGTTGCTGATTACCACAAAGGCTGGTAAGGCCGGTAAAGTAACAGTAAACTATACGGGTATGTACCAGATCAAAACACCGATAAGCCTGCCTGAAACAGTACCTTTTCATATAAGCGCCGCATTGCAGAATCTTGCCAATATTAATAATGGTGGTTCGCCGTCTTTTACAGATAAGCAGATCGCTATGTTTAAAGATCCGTCTATAACATTGGTGCCTGACGATCCTGCAAATCTTTTTTATTATCAGGAGATGGATTATGTAGGCATGACTGTAAACAAGCGGTTCCGTTCATGGCAGCACAACCTTGATGTTACAGGTGGTAATGATAAAACCCGGTATTTTATAGGATTAGGGTATAACAATAACAATGGGATGTTTAAAGTAGGGCCTGATAATAACCAACGGTATAATATGCGCGTTAACCTTACAACAAAGTTAAACCGGATACTAACCCTGGATTCCCGCCTGTCTTTTATTCAGAATAACATAAGGCAGGCTGCCGGAACGCTGACGGGGGATTACGGATTATTGTATAATATATACAACTTGCGTCCTATCTATCCGGTGTTTGTACCAGGCAGCAACGAAACAAAATATGCATCCATCTCCGGAAATAATACCTATGCTACATTGAAAGACGGTGGCTATAACGAATCTAAACAAAATGTTTTGGACGGGGTGTTTACTTTAAAGGCAGAAAACCTGGCAAAAGGTCTTGTGCTGAGCACCAACTATAGTCCGCATATTGAGCAGATAAACCAAAACCTGTTTAACAAAACAGTACCACTGTATAATTTCGTTAAAAGTTCGGGCGATTTTGTTCAGAATGCATGGCTGAACAAAGCCAACTCTTTAAGGAAATACCGTACTTCACAAAACTGGTATACTTTTAATGCGTTGGCGGATTATACACTTGATGTCAGTGACCATCATTTTCAGGCAATGGGCGGTTTTCAGTACCAGTACTATAATTATGACCTTGTAAATGCCTACCAGTCGAATCTTACCAATAATAATTTACCTACACTGAATTATACAACAAACTCACAATTGCCGGTAACGGCCGTTGCGGATAATCTGCAGGAAAATGCATGGCAATCATTCTTTGGAAGATTTAATTATAATTACAAGGGGAAATACTTTTTTGAAGCTACGGTGAGAAACGATGCGAGTTCGCGCCTGGCCCCGGGTCACCGCAGCCAGACATTTCCGGCGTTTTCTGCCGCATGGCGCCTGTCGCAGGAAGACTGGATCAAAAACCTGGGGCTGTTCAGCGAACTTAAGTTGAGAGGTTCCTGGGGTAAGCTGGGTAATGCACAGCTGGGTGAGTTGTACGAGAGCAATTATTTGTCTGTCGCAACGCTAAATACAGGGGTGTACCCTTTTAATAATACGGCTACAACGTATGTGTACCAGGCAGCGCTGCCGTCTGAGGGGCTTGGCTGGGAAACCGTAACTACATCTGATATCGGTATTGATTTCGGATTATTACAGGGGCGTTTAAGCGGTAGTTTTGATTATTATAAAAGGGTAAATGATAATATGCTGATAAGCATAAATCTCCCCGCAGTACTGGGCGTTGCTCCCAGCACCACTAATGCGGCAGCTATGCAAACAAAAGGATGGGATTTTGATATGGGCTGGAAAGACCGGATAGGGGAGTTTTCTTACTTTGCCGGGGTTAATATAAGTGATAATACCAATACGATTACTAAGTACCTGGGCAATGTTGTGTACTCAGAGGGTATCAATACTGCTATACCTGGAATGCCTATCAATTCAATATTTGGTTATCGCTCACTGGGATATTTCCAGAGTAAGGATGAGGTAGCCCAGAGCCCTAAACAATTTGGAGCTACGAACCAGGGGCCGGGAGATATCAAATATGAGGATATAAACGGTGATAATATAATCAGTGGCGGAACCGGTACGCCGGAGAATCACGGAGATCTCGTGTACCTGGGCAATACTTCTCCGCGGTATAATTTTGGTGTTAATCTTGGGGCGCAATGGAAAAACTTCGATATCTCTGTGTTCCTGCAGGGAACCGGTAAGCGCAGTTACATAATTTATCCTACCCAGGCGCTGCCCTTTGTGCAAAGCTGGCGCTATCCGCTTGCTAATTATGTTGATAATTATTGGACAGAAGATAACAGGAACGCAAATTTTCCAAGGCCCCTGGCCGGTGGTGGTACCAATACGCATATAAATAGCGCATTTGTTCAGAACGGCGCATACGTGAGATTGAAAAACCTGCAGATTGGCTATACACTTCCTTTACAGGTATTAAACAAACTGAAAGTGCAAAAGGCAAGAATATTTTTTAGTGGCCAGGATATATGGACAGCCACTAAAGCCTGGTATAAGTATTTCGACCCGGAAAGTCCCAGTAATGTTTCTTATGCGTATCCCTATTTTTCTGTGTACGCTTTGGGCATAAACGTCAATTTTTAACGGATAAAACAGGATTGTTTAAAAGTTAAGTATTTCTTCTATCGATTCATATAAAATATAAATCAATGATACAAAAATATTGTTTTAAGGTTATGCAGTGGTTGTTGCCCGTTGCTGCACTTACAGTAACCGGCTGTATGAAAAAGTTGGACCTAAAGCCGGGGTCTCAGTTGGCTGATAATAACTTCTGGCAAACAACTTCTGATATGAGCCAGGCATGTAATTATCTGTACACATTTTTAAATGGTCTTAATGCAGCGGATGACCCCTCCGGCTATCCTACACCTTTGCAGGATAATTATTCGGATAAGGCGTTTGGCGACCGCTCTGTTGGTTTTGGCGATGGTTCCAGTGTGGCACCGGCAACATCTAATGACTGGAACAACTATTATAAAGCAATCAGGGCTGCAAATAATATCCTGGAAAAGTCGGTAACGGTAACCGGCGATGCGAATACAATTAAAAGATATCTTGGAGAAGCGCGTTTCTTTAGGGCGATGGCTTATTTTGAGCTGGTAAAACGTTTTGGGGATGTGCCTTATATTAATCGCACGCTTACAGCCAACGATGAAATGTTGTATGCTGCACGGACGCCCAGGCAGCAGGTAATTGACAGTGTGTATGCCGATCTTGATTTTGCTGCGGCTAATTGTCCCCAGCCTGACGTGATGGCTGCTGCTGAATATGGCCGCATTACACGGTCTGCGGCACTGGCATACAAATCACGGGCAGGCTTGTTTGAGGGCACCTGGGATAAGTTCAGAAGTATAGGCACTGCATCGCGCAATCTGCAGGCGGCTGTTGATGCAGGCACCACATTGATTAATGAAGCCAAACACTCCCTGTATAAAGCACAGGGAGCGCAGAGTTATTTTTATTTGTTTCAATATGACGGCGGTGCCGGCGGCAATCCGGTTCAAACAATAGTGGGTCCCCAGGTGAATTATACTTATGGCACTAACAAGGAGAATATACTGGTGAAACTTTACGGGCAGAACCAGAATAATAATATCACTTCACACAACTTCGGAAGACAATATCTCGATCAGGCACATATTGCTCCCACGCGCCAAATGATGGATATGTATTTATATAAGGATGGTTTGCCGCAGGGACTATCGGCCTATGATTCTTCTGCTAACCAGACAAGCTCTCTTACCGAGTTCAGGAACAGGGACCCGAGGATGGAAATGTCTGTTTATAATAATACCATGACAACTCCCTCAACGGGTGGACTTATTACCTATAACGCGGGAATCAATTACCGTTACAGGAAATACTGGATTGTGAGCGACTGGGCCTCTAATGTGAGCTATGTTAACTTTAATATATTAAGATATGCAGAAGTATTGTTGAACTATGCAGAAGCTAAGTTTGAGCTGAATGGGGCGATCAGCGATGAAGACCTGAATCTTACCATTAACGCGTTGCGCAATCGTGCCACAGGTGGCGATACCGGTAAGTTGCCATTACTTACCAATGCATTTGTGAGTGCGAATGGATTGAGCATGCAAACGGAGCTCAGGCGGGAAAGGACCGTGGAACTTGCTTTTGAGGGACATGCGTACTGGGATCTGCTGCGCTGGAAAACAGCAGAGACATTATTACCTAAAGCTATACTTGGCAGAAAGTATTTTCCCGCAGAAAACCCCTCAGGCACTACGCCTAATTTACTAAATGGTTATGTATTGCTTGAGGCGCAGTCATTCCGTGGTTTTAACCCGGACAGGGATTATTTATGGGGACTGCCAACAAAAGAACTGGCGTTGAATAAACAACTTACTCAGAATCCTAATTGGTAATAGCATACAATACAAGAAGGGAGAATGGCAGGATGCTGAAAGAATGTATGAATTATGCAGCGGGGTTTTTCCTGGGATTATTATTAACCCTTACGGGTAGCAGGGTTGCTGCGCAGCAGGTGAACGAAGCGGCAAACTATCTTACTTCGGCTTTGCGCGCTACCGGATGGAAGCCTGATAGAAATGGCATTAATAGCTGGCGGCAAATACAAAGGGAACGTACTTTTGAGAAGATTGCTGCATTACCGGATTCTATAAAGCATCATTTCCGGGAAAAGGCGGATAGGGCATTATCTTTTTGCTGGCAGGCATTACCTGCCAGCTCTTTTCTTGAATATAAGGAAACAGGCAACCGTATAGGATTTGAAAAGATGCAGTTGGAACGGCGGGCGAATTTTTATAATCTGGTAATTGCTTATTTATTGACGCATGAAAAAAAATATCTCCCGCCCTTGGTCAACGGGCTGTGGGCTACTCTCGAAGAAAGTACCTGGGAAATTCCGGCAATTGTAGCGCTGCAAAAGGCAGGCGCAGATTTGCCCGATCCTTACGAGCCGGTTGTTGGCCTCGTGAATGCTGAAACGGCAGTGAATATTGCGATGGTTCAGTTTCTGCTGCACGAACAGATTGAAAAGGTTTCGCCTGTAATTAATAAACGCATTACCAGGGAGCTGAAAGATCGCTTTTTGGATCCTTATTTGAAACGAAATGATTTCTGGTG
Source organism: Niabella aquatica (assembly GCF_054779315.1). Lineage (NCBI taxonomy): Bacteria > Pseudomonadati > Bacteroidota > Chitinophagia > Chitinophagales > Chitinophagaceae > Niabella > Niabella aquatica. The sequence goes on along the minus strand of NZ_BAAGYM010000021.1, from coordinate 39,122 downwards.
GATGGGGTTCAGCGGACAGCGTGTTAATAACTGGAATGCCTGGATCAATACCAACGTGCTATATACCGCCTTACTGGCAGAAGAGAATATGGGCGTACTTCAACAATTGATCAGCAAGGTCTTTCTCAGTGCCGACTATTTTATCAACCAGTATCCGGCCGATGGGGGTTGTGATGAAGGCAGCTCTTACTGGAATGAAGCGGCAGGAAAATTGATACAATTATTGTCCCTGGCTAATAGCGCATCAAACGGTGCGCTAAACTGGAATAATAATAAGCTGCTGCTTAACATGGGTTCGTACATCTATAAAATGCATATAGATGGCAGTTACTTTGTGAATTTTGCAGATGCCGTACCACAATTTATTCCTGACCCCGAAAGTGTTTATCTTTTTGGTGAAATGTTCGGTAATAAAGCACTGAAGCAGTTTGCAGCTTACCTGTTGAACCAAAAAGGCAAAATAGTTGCTTCCAGAACATTGGTAAATTTTGTGCAGTCGGCTACATTATTTGAAACGCTTGCTCATACATCTTCTGCAGTGCATAGCCCCCTGGATATTTTATTTCCGGATCTTCAGGTAGCGATAGCCAGAAATGGTCCAGGTGCTGCCAAAGAACTTTTTCTGGCTGTACAGGGGGGGCATAATGAAGAAAGTCATAATCATAATGATGTAGGCAATTTTATTTTATATATAGGCGGGAAGCCCGTAATTGTAGATGCCGGTGTAGGTACCTATACTGCGCAAACTTTCAGCAACAGACGATACGAGCTTTGGAACATGCAGTCGCAATGGCACAACTGTCCTACTATCAATGGAATCATGCAGCATGAAGGGCGCACTTACAGGGCAACGTCGTTTGCTATGAATACAACAAAAAATAAAACCTTAATCAGCCTCGATATTGCGCAGGCATATCCTGCGGAAGCAGCTGTCAGGCAATGGAAGCGTTCTTTTTCTTTGGAAAAGGATAAAATGATACTTACGGAATCGTATGATTTGGTCAATGTAATAGGCACCACCTGTTTACATTTCTTAACTGTTTGCAACCCACAGGTGGAAGCGCCGGGAACTATTGTGTTTTATGATGCAGCAGGTGAACGCGTAATGAAACTGAAATATAATGCATCAATAATGAAACCCGGTATTGAACAAAAGATAATGGACGATCCTAAAATGATTAACAGCTGGGGCAAAGCCTTGTATCGCATCGGTTTTTTACCAATCAGTAGTACGAAAAGGGGCACTGCTGTGTTTGAATTTGAACCGATGGGTAAATGACAACATTCCTGCTGTGCAGGTAAGCAACTTTTGAAAATATTTTAAAGTAATTAAAATACAAACAGTGATTGATAAAATATTTCGATTTATAACAAAAATACTTTTACTATTTTATTGTATTTGCCTCCCGTATATATCAGGGGCGCAAACTTTTACTTATAAAGAGTGGGAAGACGAAACGATCATAGATATCAATAAAGAGCCGGCCTCCGCTTCGTTTACTGTTTTCCCTGATGAAGCAATGGCATTGGCTGCAAATAAAAATGCAAATCCCTGGGTTCGCCTGTTGAATGGTAGCTGGAAGTTTTTTTATACCAGCCAGCCTGAAAAAAGGCCTGTTGATTTTTATACACCGCTGTATAATGATTCTGCTTGGGGCACTATGCCTGTTCCCGGAAACTGGGAATTGAATGGTTATGGGATCCCGATCTATACTAACATCAAATACCCGTTCCCTGTAAACCCTCCGTTTATAGATCATCAGTTTGCCCCTGTGGGTACCTACCGGTATCATTTCAATATTCCGGAAAACTGGAGCGGTAAAGATGTATGGATTCATTTTGGCTCTGTATCCGGTGCTATGTATTTATATATCAATGGCCATGCTGTGGGCTTTAGCAAAGCCAGTAAGCTGCCCGCAGAATTTAATATTACTTCTTATTTAAAAGCAGGCTCAAACATGCTGGCATTGCAGGTGTTCCGCTGGCATGACGGTAGTTATCTGGAAGACCAGGACATGTGGCGCCTTACAGGCATAGAGAGAGATGTATGGCTTGTGGCAAAAAATAAAACCCGTATTGAAGATTTTGGAATAGTAACAGATTTGGATAGAACATATAAAACGGGAATGCTGACTGTTAATGTAAAATTGAAGAACCCGGATCGCCGTAAACTATCTGTTGATGCAAAACTGTATGATATTGCAGGAGGCCTCATCAAGGTTGCATCCAAAAAATCAGTATCTGACCTACTTATCGGTTTCCCGAATTTAACAGTAAAAAATATAAGAACATGGAGTGCTGAAACGCCCCATCTTTACCTGTTAGTGTTACTGTTAAAGGATAATAAAGGGCATGTAATTGAAGCGGTCTGCCGCAATGTGGGCTTCAGAAAAATAGAAATACGGGATGCGCAATTATTCGTAAACGGTAAAAGGATTATGGTGCATGGTGTAAACCGGCACGAGTTTAGCGATAGCACCGGTCATATTATTTCCCGCGGGGAAATGATTCGTGATATTGCATTAATGAAGCAAAATAATATTAATGCGGTACGTAGTTCCCACTATCCTAATGATCCTCTTTGGCTGGAGCTTTGCGATGAATACGGGCTATATGTGGTGGATGAAGCTAACATTGAGATTCATGGAATGGGGGTAAACTTTCAGGGTGCTTTTGATACCACCCGCCATCCTGCATATATAAAATCCTGGGCGCCTGCCATAATGGATCGTATTAAACGGATGGTAGTACGTGACAGAAATCATCCCAGCATTATTATATGGAGCATGGGTAACGAATGCGGCAACGGACAGGTTTTCAGGGATGCTTATAGCTGGCTTAAGCAGGAAGACCGCACGCGCCCGGTAATGTTTGAACAGGCAGGCGAAAACAGCAATACAGATATTGTAAGCCCTATGTATCCGGATATTGATGATATGAAAAAATATGCGCGCGACAAAACCCAAAAGCGTCCTTATATTATGTGCGAGTACGCACATGCTATGGGAAACAGCAGCGGTAATTTTCAGGAGTATTTTGATATAATAAGCACCTCAGACCATATGCAGGGGGGCTTTATCTGGGATTGGGCCGATCAGGGTATTAAAAGCAAAACGGTGGATGGAAAAGTGTATTGGGCTTATGGAGGTGACCTGGGATCGGGACATTTGCACAACGATGAAAATTTTTGCGGCAATGGATTGGTTGCTTCAGACAGGTCCTGTCACCCTGCTATTTATGAAGTAAAGAAAGTGTACCAATCTATTTCTTTTACGGACAAGGAATGGAGAATTGGTAAGATACTTGTTAAAAATGAGTATAGCTTCTTATCAACCGACAATATTATTTTTAAATGGGAGTTGCGGAAAAACGGGACTGCGGTGCAAAGCGGGGAATTGAAGATATCTCTTCTTCCCGGGCAATCAGAAATGATATATCTTCCTGTTAAGACCGGTTACGAAAACGATGAGGTTTTATTGAATGTATATGCGTTTACGCAAAGCGAAAACGGACTGGTGCCCGGGGGAACGATGGTGGCCTCCGAACAATTTGGAGCAGGTCAAAACCGTTTTTTTAGTAACTTTAAAGAACCAGCAGGAGTACTGCAGGTTGTTAAAACGGATAAGTATCTGTATTTCAAATCAGGCAAAACAGCAGGGAAATTTGATATCCGAAACGGGCGCTGGATTTCTTACGAACAGGCAGGGCTGCCGTTACTGGATCAGTTTCCCGAACCTTATTTCTGGCGGGCGCCTACTGATAATGATTTTGGTAATGAAATGCCGCAGCGGTTGGGGATATGGCGCTCTGCCGCAGCCAATCGAAAAATGTTACATGTAAAAGCAGAAGAACAGACATCAAAGGGCGTTAAGCTGATCGTTGAATATTTACTTTCAGATGTCAATGTACCGTACCGTGTTTCCTACGATGTTCTGAATAATGGTGCTGTTAAGATAACCGCATCGGTGAACCTCGGAAACCTATCTCTTCCAGAAATGCCGAGGTTTGGAATGCGTATGCAGGTACCTGAAATTTATAGTAACATAAGTTTTTATGGCAGGGGGCCCTGGGAAAATTATGCTGACAGAAAGAGTGCGGCCTTTATCGGTTTGTACCAGAAATTGAAGGAGCAGTTTACCGCAAATTATCTGCGTCCGCAGGAAAACGGCTATCGCACAGATGTGCGCTGGCTTGCGCTGGCTGATGCGTCGGGAAAGGGAATTAAAGTTATTGGGATGCAGCCTATAGGTTTTAGCGCATTACCTTATATGGCAGAAGATCTGGATCCCGGATTGACCAGGAAGCAACAGCATCCTGCAGACCTGCATGAAAGACCTTTTATTTCCCTGCATATAGATCTCGGGCAGCGCGGTGTGGGCGGAGATAACAGCTGGGGGGCATTACCTCACGCATCTTACCGGCTGACGGCCAAAAAATATACCTATAGCTATATTATAGAGCCATTATAATAAAAATATCCATTATGTTTTCAAGAAGAAATTTTCTAAAAACAGCATCCCTAAGTTCTTTTCTTTTGAGCAGCGGGGGTGCATTTGCACTAAGCCGCCCGCAAAAGAGGAACCGTGAAGTAATACAGAAACCTGTGGTAATCTCAACCTGGGATTTTGGCAAGACGGCTAATGCCGAAGCCTGGAAAATACTTGGAAACGGGGGCCGCGCGCTGGACGCTGTGGAAGCGGGAGTGAAAATCCCGGAAAGCGATCCGGGAAACCACACAATAGGATATGGCGGCTTGCCGGACAGGGATGGATATGTGACGCTGGACGCCAGTATAATGGATGAGTATTATAATTGCGGATCTGTGGCTTGCATGGAGCATATCATGCATCCTATTTCGGTGGCAAGGCTGGTGATGGAAAAAACGCCACATGTAATGTTGTCGGGACAGGGTGCGCTGGATTTTGCTTTGGCCAATGGGTTTAAAAAGATCAACCTCTTAACCCCGGAAAGTGAAGCTGAATGGAAAGAGTGGCTGAAAACATCTAAGTATCAGCCCGAAAAAAATATTGAAAATAAAAAATACGGTAAGGACAATGACCCCATGCCCGGCGGCCCGGAGAATCATGATACAATAGGAATGCTGGCTCTGGATACCCGAGGAAATTTAAGCGGGGCCTGTACTACAAGCGGCCTTGCATACAAAATGCATGGCAGGGTGGGCGATTCGCCAATTATCGGTGCCGGCCTTTATGTGGACAATGAAGTGGGTGCCGCCACTTCTTCCGGTGTTGGTGAAGAAGTAATACGTATTGTGGGCTCACACCTGGTAGTAGAGCAAATGCGCGCCGGCCTTTCGCCAACAGCTGCCTGCAAAGCGGCTGTTGAACGGATTATTAAAATCAATCCTAAAAAGGCTTCTGAAATCCAGGTGGGCTTTATTGCACTGGCAAAAAACGGTGCATACGGTTGCTATAGCCTGCAGCCAGGCTTCACGCTGTCTGTAAGGAGCAATGACACAGAACGTATTATAAAATCAGAAAGTCATTATAAATAATCATCAAATAATTATACAGAATGGAAAATAAATTCAGATTGGAAGTGTGTGCTTTTCATATAGCATCGTGCATCATTGCCGAACAAGCGGGCGCCTACAGGGTTGAGCTTTGCGATAATCCTATTGAAGGCGGAACCACGCCTGGCTATGGGACGATTAAAAAAGTACGAGAAAAAATTTCAATGAAGCTGTATCCGATTTTAAGGCCACGTTCAGGCAACTATTATTATTCTGATGAAGAGTTTGATATTTTAAAAGAAGACATATTAATGTGCAGGGAGCTTGGCTGCGATGGTATTTCTGTTGGCGTACAAACCATCCACGCTGTTATAGATAAGGAGCGAATGAAGCGGGTGGTGGATTGGGCCGGTCCTATGGGTGTTACCTGTAACCGGGTATTTGACTGCGCACCGGATCCTTACGCTGCGCTGGAAGATATTATAGCCTGTGGCTGCGAAAGGGTGCTGACTTCCGGTCAGGAAACCGGTGCCCCGCAAGCCGGAGCTGTGCTTGCCAAACTGGTAGAGCAGGCGGGAAGCAGAATCAGCATTATGCCCGGAGCGGGCGTAAACTCATCAAACCTGGCAACACTTATACAGGAGTGTGGTGCATATGAATATCATGCATCTGCCAGGAAAAAAGCGGATAACCCTGTCAGGTACATCAACACAAGGGTAAGTGATTATGGCAGTGTGTATATAGCAGATGCGCAGGAGGTGAGCGCTATGGTGGAAATACTCAATAAAGCAAATGACGAACGCGCCTAAACCCAAATTGCGCCCCCGAATAAATTTTTGTAAAGCGATAGAATAGTCGATAATGCCACCTGCAAAATCAAATTATAATAAATATCCCGAAGTAAATATTCCTGATCATACGAGTTTCCTGGGCTGGAAATCCATTGCTGAAGCTATAAAAAAATTGATCAGGAAAAAAAGACAAGAGCTCAATTATTGTATTGGAATGCTATCATGGCACACTAACCGATGTATGGGTAACTGAACTCCAAAAGCAAATTTTATGGGACTGCCGGGTGTGCGACCGGTTAAAGAAAGAAGTATTGCCTGTTGCGGATTATGTGCTGGATACTACCCATCATGAAAACCCCCATCTTAATTAAGCTCAACTTAATTTGATTAAACATATTTGGAACCGGGTAGCCGGAACTTGCAGGCTACAACGGATACATCAATTTCTGCACATTCGTTCTGAAAAATACAATTCATGAGTATAAAACAGCCTTCATGCTCAAATTCCCGGAAAATGCTGCATTTTTTGTAATTGTAATACTTGGGAAGAGATGTGAATCCGGAAGATTTTTCTTCAGAATAATATACGAACCGGTTTATTACCATTTTTATCGGGGAAAATAGATAGCACAACAACAGGCTGTGTGCTCCTGTGAGAGATATTACTTACAGGGAGATGGTACTTATCTGTAAAATACCGGGATTGCAACAAAATAAAACAAAACTGATACGAAATAGACGATAGTTGCATTTGCTAATTTTTATTTTTGTTTCAAAGCGATACATTTATTCAATACTCATGTAAAAACTTATATATGAGGCTTGCCAGAGTTCAGACATTTTATCAAAGAGTGTTAATGATTAAAAATTACCGGCATATTGATAACAGGTAAGATGACATGAAAATATCTTGTTCAATGATGACGGGAATTTTGCAATATCTTGCCATGTAGCGTTTTTAACGCCAATATACTTTTATTCATCTGTATATTATTACTAATAAGTCTTATGAAACAATCTTTTTCATTCTCCACATTCAGGCATCATTATCAGTGGGAAGTAAAACAAAATATGGCCGGTTTTTCCTTTTTAAAAAGGCACTTACTTTTTGTTTTCCTTTTTCTATGTGCTTTTCAGGCGTATGCCCAGCATAACGAGGTAAAGAATGCACTATCAGATACAGCTGTTTCCCGTGGTTTAACACCGTTTGATATGGCCGGAAAAGATTCTGTAGTGCCGATGCTCTATAATATGAAATCTCCGGGCTCTTTGAATATTGCGTCTATACGAAGTATTCCCGGTGCGAAGCTGGCTTCTATGCCAGGGAACCAGCTGAAAGGTGCATTGGCGGGACAATTGCCCGGGTTATTTATAAATCAATCCAGTTCCAACAGCGGTACTACCAATGAAAGCGCCTTCTCACTCTCTTTGAGAGGGCAATCTCCGTTAATTGTTATAGATGGTATTCCTCAAAATATCAGCATTTTTGATTTTGAAGAGATTGAGTCGGTTTCTGTATTGAGCGATGCTTTGGCTACAGCTATGTATGGCCCGCAGGCGTCTAATGGTGTGCTGTTGGTTACTTCTAAAAAAGGAGAAATTGGCAAGCAAAAGATAAAGGCATCATTGCAAAGCAGTATTCAAAAGCCCGGTAAATTTTTACGCGGCTTAAATGCTTACGATTATGCCACATTGTATAATGAAGCGCTGGCTAATGATGGCATTGCACCTGTATATACCCCGGCAGATCTGGATGCGTATAAGAATCATACTGATCCTTACGGGCATCCTGATATAGACTGGGCTGAACTCGCCTACAAAAACACTACCCGTATGGACCGGGTAACGATGAATGTTACGGGTGGTAACAGGACTGCGCGATATTTTGCAGTAGGAGAATATCTGCGCCAGGGAGGTATTTTCAACACAAATAAAGATGAGAACACGTATAATACAAACAATGATTTTAGCAGCTATATGTTGCGGACCAACGTAGATGTGAATCTTGATGAAAGAACAATTGTCGGCATCAACGTTTTAGGCAGGGTAATTGAATCATCACAGCCTGGCGCTACTACTAACACAATCAGGAACAGTATTTATAATTCGCCCAATAACGCTTATCCCCGGCTCAATCCCGATGGATCTTTAGGGGGTGTATTAGAATTTAAAGACAACACATACGGGCAATTAAACCGGTCTGGTTACAGGCAGGCTTATGAAAGAAACGTGTTAACCGATGTAAACCTTAAAAGGAACCTTGATGCTGTCACAAAAGGTTTATGGGTAAAAGGCCTTGTGTCGTTTAGCGGGGCCTTTGTTCAAAATATTAACAGGAGCAAGACATTTGCCGTATACCAGATGGATCTGATGCCCAATGAGACCTCCGGTTTAACTGACACTACCTACAGGAGATTTAATAGTGACGGGGCACAGAACAATACAGACGCTATAGCAGACCAGTGGATCCAGAGCTATACCGAATTTGATCTGGGATATGATAGGAAGTTCGGTAAGCATGGCTTCAGTGGCTTACTGTTATACAATAGCATCAGCACAAGAATTAATTCCAATTTGCCATTAAGATTTAAAGGCCTGTCAGGCCGCATGGCATATAATTATGACGAAAAGTATATAGCTGAAGCTGTTTTTGGATATAACGGGTTTAACCGTTATCCCGAGGGATTCCGGTTAAGATTTTTTCCTGCTGCAGGGTTGGGGTGGAATATGCATAAAGAACGGTTTCTCGAAAATATTTCATGGGTAAACCGGCTAAAACTGTACGGTTCATATGGTAAAACCGGTAATGACGGAAACGGGTATTATTCTTTCAGGCAGTACTATGTGGGTGGTACCAATGTTTATTTTGGCACAACCCCGAGCAGTAATCCTGCCGTTGCAGAAGGTGCTTTGGCAAACCCAGATCTTGATTATGAAAAAGCCAATAAGCTGAACCTGGGTATTGAAGGGGCTGTATTAAAAAACAGGGTGTTCTTTTCTTTAGAATACTATATAAATAACTATTACGACTTAATCAGGACACGGGGTACAAGCATTACTATTATCGGGAATAGCTATCCGGCTGAAAACCTGGGTAAAAGCAGGTACTCTGGTTTGAATATGATGATTGGTTATAATGGCAAAAGCGCTTCTTCCTTTTCCTATAACATATCAGCTAATGCAAATATTGCAAAAAGCAGGGTAGTGTTTATCGACGAAGTAGATCAGCCTTATGAATGGATGAGGCGTACAGGTGCCCAGGTAGGACAGGCGTTTGGATATACAGCAGTTGGGCTATACCGTACTCCGGAAGATTTTAACCGGCCGGGCGTTGCAACTATTGATGGTTATACGCCACGCTTGGGAGATATTATGTATAAGGACTATAATATGGATGGCCGGATCACGGTTTATGACGAAGCGCCGATTGGCACAACAAAGCCGCTGGTATTTTTTGGCTCCGATATTTATTTAGCTTATAAAGGATTTGACCTTAGAGCATTGCTGCAGGGAGCGCTTCATCGTAATATTACATTAACCGGTGCTTCTCAATGGGAATTTCAGAACAGGGGACTGGGCCAGGCATTTGAACATCATCTTGACAGATGGACACCCGACAACCCCAATGCTTCTTACCCGAGGCTTACTGTGGGTACGAATATTAATAATCATATATCAAACTCCTCCTACTGGTATAAGGATGGAAGTTACGGGCGCCTGAAGTTCATGGAGCTTGGTTACAATATTGCGGGAAGATGGACCAGGGATATTAAAATTGAATCGTTCCGGATTTTCGCCAACGCTACCAACCTTTTTACAGTTTCCGCATATAAAGGGGTAGATCCTGAAGTTTACGGATATGTATACCCTATTGTTAAAACATTCAGCGGAGGATTAACCATTAATTTTTAAATATAATGCTAATGCTAAAGAGATTACCGTTATTATGCTCATTTGTGCTGGCAGCATGTATTATTGCCGTTTCATGCAAAAAAGATATTGAAGACAGAAGGGCTAATGATATTGACGAAGATCTTGTATGGGATGTTACCGATAGCCTTGGTACTTATGCAACGCAATTTGTAAACAACCTTTACAATTATCTGCCCGATGGATTTGACCGGATAGGAGGTGATTTTTTGGATGCTGCTACTGACGATGCCATCCCGTCCAGGAACAGCACTTCGGTTGCTTATTTCACCAATGGTAATTTAAATGCCCAGAATTATCCCGATGCATTTTTTGCAAAAGGCTATGAAGGTATCAGAGCTGTCAATATCCTTCTTAAGAATATTCATAAGATATCATTTAAAATCACGCCGGATGGTACCTATGATGCCTTGCCCCGGTATTGGAAGGCTGAAGGACGCTTTATAAGAGCGCTGTGCTATTGGGAGCTGGTCAGGAGATACGGAGGAGTACCCATTATTGGAGACCAGGTTTTTACTTTAAAAGATAATTTAAAAATACCCCGAAACACGTATGAAGAATGTGTTAGCTACATTGTCAGTGAATGCAATGCTGTCATGAATTCTCTGCGCCCAGACCCAATGGATGTGAATTATTGGGGAAGGGTAGGGAAAGCTGCTGCGCTGGCATTAAAAAGCAGGGTATTATTATATGCTGCAAGTCCTTTATTTAATGGCGGAGGATTTGAGCAAAATGAGAATGTAAGAAAGCTGAATAGTTACCTGGATTATAAGCCGTCCAGGTGGGATAGCGCTGCCAAAGCCGCAAAGGATCTTTTAAATTATGCTTCAGAAAAGGGTTTGACCCTCCAGGCGGAGTTCAGGGATGTTTTTACAACTATCAATCCCAGGGAAGTATTGCTTGTAAATCTAAAACCCAAAACTGCAGATCTTGAACAAAATCACGGGCCTGTTGGTTTTGCTTCTCCAACCGTCATTAGCAGAGGCTACACAAGCCCCACGCAGGAATTAGTGAATGCATTCACAGATACCACGGGAAGAGTTATTTCTGATCCGGGTACTGTATATAAAGATACTGACCCGTATGCTAAGCGCGACCCCCGCTTAGGATGGACCGTGTTATATAATGGGCGCAGATGGTTAGCCGCTCCGGGCGTGGTGGAAACCTATAAAGGAGGAAAAGACCGGCCTGGCGGAACCGCTATACAAACGCAAACCGGTTATTATCTTAGAAAGTTTATGGGCTATTTTGATAATCCTACCAATACCAATACGACTTATACGACCCAGTTCCACAACTTCATAATTTTCCGTTTAGCCGAAGCCTATTTGAATTATGCCGAAGCTATTAATGAAATGGGACAAACAGAAGAAGCCGTGAAAAGTATTATCGAATTAAGAAAAAGGGCAAAAATAGAGCCCAGCAAAGTTGCTCCAAACAGGTATGGAATAAAAACCGGCATTACCCAGGATGAGATGCGTACGCTTATCAGGCAGGAGCGAAGGGTAGAGCTGGCCTTCGAGGAGCATCGGTTCTGGGATTTGCGGCGATGGAAAGTTGCAGATGAGGTGCTCAACGGAAAACTTCATGGAATATCGATTACTAAAAGTCAAAATAACTCATTCACATACGCAGAGGAAGCCGCAGCCAATATTAAGTTCAGTCAGCGCTTATACAGGATGCCCATTCCCTACAGCGAAATTTCCAAGAATAAAAATTTTATTCAGAATGAGGGATGGTAACCTTACGTTCAGATACCAAATAATAGATGGTTAGCTTAATAGATAAATATAAGTTCATGAAACGCAGCATGATAGATTATTCTCAAACTCCGAAAGGAGTTCTTCGAACAGAAGAATGCCTGCCCGCCGGTGAGGTAGGCACAAGCGCAGTTCCCTGTTTGCCGAACAGGCAGGCATCCGATCTAAACAATCTTTGTGCAGCAGCAAACAAAAAAAATATACGGATGAAATATTTTTTCTTCACTTTAATCCTTGCTTTTTTTACTCTTTTTAGCCATGCGCAACTTATAAAAGGATGGGTAAAAGACGAAAAAGGCCCGTTGGCGGGTGCTTCCATAGTTGAAAAAGATTTGCCGGGTAATGGCACATCAGCCGATGAAAACGGGTACTTTGAAATTAAACTGTTAGGCAAGTCGCAAACCATTGTAATAGCTGCAGTGGGGCATCAATCCAAGGAAGTAAATGTATCATCAGCAGAAGACCTCAATATTACATTGGAAATAGATCAGAGTGCATCAGAGATGGAAGATGTGGTTATAATAGGATATGGCAAACAAAAGAAAGTTACACTTACAGGCGCTGTTTCTTCTATTAAAGGAGAAGATATACAAAATATTCCTACTCCAAGTTTACAAAACGCCTTAAGTGGCAGGCTTCCCGGATTTTCCTCACAGCAGCGAACAGGTGTTCCTGGCGATGACGGAGCTGCATTTTTTATAAGGGGACGCAGCTCGCCTAATGGAGACAACAGCCCATTGATTTTGGTGGATGATATCGAATACTCTTACAGTCAGTTTTCACGTCTGGATGCTAACGAAATTGAATCAATCAGTATACTGAAAGACGCTTCAACCACAGCCATTTTTGGTATTAAAGGAGCTAATGGTGTGGTTTTGGTAACTACTAAAAGAGGGAAACTGGGTAAGCCAAAAGTTAGCGCCCGCTCGGAATTGAGTTTTTCGCAGCCTACTATATTTCCTAAGGTACTTGATGCATATGAATCTGCTTTGTTGTATAACCAGGCGCAGGTAAATGATAGTATATATCTCAATACGCCTTTACCCCAGCGGCGCTTTTCAGATGAAGATTTAAGGTTATTTAAGTCAGGTGAAGATCCCTGGGGCCATCCGAATGTAGATTGGAAAGAAACCCTTTTCAGGGATTTCAGTACTACGAACAGAACCAATATAGACATCAGCGGCGGAAGCCCGAATGTGAAGTATTTTATTTCAGGGGGATACTTATGGCAAAACGGGATGCTTAATGATTTTGGATCCCGGAATGGGTTAAGAACAGATTATTACTATAAACGATTCAATTACCGGTCGAATTTGGATATAAAGGCTTCAAAAACGCTTGATATCAGGATTGACCTTTATGGTAATAACGGGGAGAAGAATGCCCCCAATCCCCATACTGACCTGTTTCAGGATTATATAAACTTCAGAACTTTGTCTCCGTTCGCTTATGCGGTTTATAACCCCAATGGCACATTCAATCATCCTGTAAAAGAAATCAGCCCGGGGTTGGGAGGTGAAAATAATGTGGTAGGCAGGCTTACTTATAACGGGTATAACAGGAGCTTTGAAAATAATATCTATTTGGCATCAAATGCTTCGCAAAAATTAGATTTTATTACGAAGGGATTATCTTTAAAAGGAGTGGTTTCCTATGCCTCCTTACAGTCATTTAGCCGTAATATGGGCGTTCCTGATAATAACGCACCCAGTTCTTTCCCCTCGTACAGCTATGACAGGGAAACAGATACCTATCAGCTTTGGAATGATAATGTTTACAGGATTGTTGATCCCACGTTAACATATAATGCCGGTAGTCCTTTAAGAAGATTGAACATGCAGGGCTTCCTGAATTATGACAGGCGTTTCTCCGATCATCATTTTATAGGAATGTTTTTGATCAACCGGCAGACATCTGTTAGTTCCAGCTCCGCTGTTACCAGTAATTATATACCCTCCAATACACGCGGTTATGCAGCAAGGCTCGGTTATGACTTCAGGCAGAAATATCTGTTTGAGTTTAACGGCGCCTATAACGGCTCAGATGTGTTTGCTGCCCGAAAAAAATATGGATTCTTCCCGTCAGGCTCACTGGGCTGGAATATTACTGAAGAGCCTTTTATGAAGCCGTTGAAAAGCTGGCTGAGCCGTTGGAAAATAAAAGGATCTTACGGTATAGTAGGTAGCGATAATATAGGTTCTGGTATTCAGACCACCTATGTGCACGAATTTGTTTATGCAACGGGTAGTGAGGCCGGCGATGCCAACTATCTCCCGGGTCTTGTTTTTGGAAATTCAGGAACAACTTCTGTTTTAAAGCTGTTAAGAGAAAAAGCCTTGGGGAATGACGATGTTTCCTGGGAAAAGGAACGTAAGTTTAATGTCGGCTCAGAATTATCTTTTATAAAGGACAAGCTGTCGCTAAATGTTGATTATTTTGATCACCTGCGCTATGATATCATTATTAGCAGGGAAAGCGTACCCAATATGATTGGCGTAGCGCTTCCTAAAGCAAATAAGGGCAGAGTAAAAAACTCGGGTTACGAAGCAGAGCTGTCTTTCAAAAACCGGTTGGGCAATGATTTCAGCTATTTTATCAATGCAAACTATTCTTATGTGAAAGATAAGGTGCTGGAATTAGACGAACCCGTGAATCTGGATGCTCCCTGGCAACAGTCAACCGGCCAGAGTATGGGACAGATATTGGTTTATAAATGGATAGGATTTTATTCTGTAAGCGATATCGACAATGCAAATGTGGTGAAGCCACCAACCGGGGCATTACCTGGAGATCTGAAGTTTGAAGATTTTGATGGAGATGGAGTTATTACCGAAAATGACAGGGCTTTTTTCGGGAAGCCTAATTTCCCCACCACCACGTACGGATTGTCTTTAGGGGGCGCTTATAAAAATCTTAGTATTAGTTTGCTTTTACAGGGTGCAAGAAACTTTTCATTCAGGGCGAGGCAGGGCGCTATACAGGCTTTCCTGTCAAATATGCAACCCATTCACAGGGAGGCCTGGACCCCTGAATTAGGCGACAATGCAAAATACCCGCGGTTATCGGTTAATAATACTTCAGAGGGAACCAATTATTCGTCAACTTTTTGGCTGATCCCGGGCGATTACCTGCGTTTAAAAACCTTGGAGATCGGTTATTCTCTTCCCAGGAACTGGGGAAACAAACTGAAGTTCCAGGATGTGAAGATATATGTATCAGGGTATAATTTATTAACCTGGTCTAAACTATCAAAGCTATATCAGTTTGATCCGGAGGCAGCTTCAGGAAATGACCGGTCTGTTTATCCGCCACAGCGCACATTAAATATTGGAGCTTCTCTAACTTTCTAATGATAGAATGGTTTAAAATTCTGATTATGAAAAAACGTTATTTTTTTAGTATTGCAGTTATATTGTTAGTTTACGTGTCATGTAAAAAGGGAGATTTTTTAGATAAATCCAAGAATCTTGAGGTTATTGATGAAGTTCAGGTTTTTAGTGATAGTACCAAGATCTTTGAATTTCTCAATGCGATATATGCAGACACCAGGTTCTCTTTTTTGAAAAGAGATTATAATGGACAAACCAACAAAGAACAAACTGTAGATGACGAAGAGTCGAGGTATTATGGAAATACACAGCAGGTATCCGCATTTGTAAATGCAACGCTTTCCCCTGCGGCCAATTACAATGCCCAGATATGGAATATGTGGGTGGTGCCCTACCGGAATATAAGAAGGGTGAACCTGTTCCTGAGCCATATTAATGATATGCCATTTAATAATGAATTAAGAATCCGCCTGGAAGGAGAGGCCCGTTTTTTAAGAGCGTGGTATTATTCATACCTGTTAAATGCTTTTGGTGCTGTTCCGGTTTTAGGAGATATTGTTTTCGACGCAGAATCCGATTTGAATGTGCCGAGGACATCTTATGAAGAATGTGTGAATTACGTAGTGAAGGAGTTAGAAGATGCTGAAAAGCTGGTGCCCGCGCCGGAACAATATGATCCAAAAGATTTTGGCAGGGTTACAAAGGGGGCCTGCCTGGGCCTGAAATCGCGTGTGCTGTTATTCGCAGCAAGTCCTTTATTTAACGGAGGATTAATGAATATTAAATCTCAGTACCGGGTACAGGATCAGCTGGATGAAAGAATTAAAGCAGCTACTTATCCCAATTATGATCAGAATCGCTGGCAAAAAGCTGCGGATGCTGCCAGGGCGGTGATCAATTCAGGATATTACACCCTGGAGATAGACAATACCACAAAACCCGGCTATGGTTTTTACGATTTGTTTATTAAGAAAGTTACCACAGAGCTGGTCTTTTTTATACCTCAGCCATCTAATTTTGAATATGAGAATTTCTGGAATCCGCTGACGCGTTCGGGTGGGTCTTACGGGCATCCCACTCACAATTTCGTAAAGTGTTTTCCCATGAAGAACGGTAAGGCCATTGATGAGCCCGGATCGGGATTTAATCCACAGAATCCTTATGCCAACAGGGATCCGCGCCTGGGTTATTCTGTAATGTATAATGGCTCAAAATGGTCAAGAAACACAGCTACATTAGAGGAAGTATGGACGTATAACGGACCGGGAAAAACAAATGATGGCTTAGATCTTGCTTTTACTTCATCTACAGGGGTTACTTCTACCGGATACTATTGCCGGAAGATGTGTAAGGAAGAAACTTCAAATGTGAATAAGACCAGGGTAGAACGGTCTGCTCCTTTGCTTCGCTATGCCGAGATCTTACTTAATTATGCCGAGGCAAGCAATGAAGCAGGCAATATGAACGAAGCTTATGAAATGATCAAAAAGATCAGGGAACGTGCGGGTATAGATGCCGGCTCAGATAACATGTATGGTTTAAAACCAGGCATGACGAAAGAAGAAATGAGAGCGATCGTCAGAAATGAGCGAAGAATAGAGCTGGCTTTTGAAGATAGCCGCTTTTATGATGTGCGCAGGTGGATGATCGCTGTAGATTCTCTGAATAAAAATAACCTGGCGATCAAGATTACCAATACCGGTACCGCAACCAGCCGTATTTTTACTTATGAAGAGATCTCAATTATAAGTGAAGCCCGGAAGCGTATTTTCAGACCCGAAATGTACTTGATGCCGATAAAGAAAGATGAGATTCTGAATTCTCCTAAATTGAGCCAGGCGCCGGGATGGTGATAAACTGAAAAAGATCTTAATACATAAAAAATGACAAAGAAAGCGGTTCTATCATTAGCGATGTTTTTTGCAACTTCTTTTGTTTATAGTCAAAAGCTGAAGCAAACCGGTCATTTCAATGTTTTGTTTATTGCTGTAGATGATCTGCGGCCTGAACTGGGATGTTACGGTCGTGATTATATTCATTCGCCCAATATTGACAGGCTGGCTTCCGGCGGCATGGTGTTTTTAAATCATTTTGTGGCGGTACCTACATGCGGGGCTTCCAGGGCAAGTATACTTACCGGTCGTTTGCCTCGCTCTGTACAGGATGTAAGTAATGAAGCGATGACGCATAAAGTTGCAGGTGCAGTAAAAAACCATGTGCCCGAAACGTTCATCCATGCACTGCGCAGGAGCGGTTATTATACAGTAGGTATTGGCAAAATCAGCCATTCTCCGGATGGGTATGTATATAAATACCTGCAACCTAAAAGCGAACAACTGGAATTACCCGAAAGCTGGAATGAAATGTTATTCGATGCCGGTAAATGGGGGACTGGATGGAATGCTTTTTTTGGTTATGCAAACGGAACCAACCGCAATATGCTTAAAGGGGCTGTAAAGCCTTATGAGAGCGCTGCTGCAGGCGATGAAAGCTATGCGGATGGCCTTACAGCCGGGCTGGCTGTTCAGAAGCTGCAGGAGTTAGCCGCTAAAGATCAACCCTTTTTTCTTGGAGTAGGCTTTTTTAAACCTCATCTTCCCTTTAATGCTCCGAAGAAATATTGGGATATGTATGATGAGTCGAAAATTTCCCTGACTCCATCCCCCGAAATTCCAAAGAATGTAAGTGTCGCCAGCTTTCATCAGAGTGAAGAGTTTAATGGTTACAAACTGGGAGAAGAAAAGGCTTCTTTAACCCAACCGGTATCTGACGAATATGCCCGCAAGCTCAGGCATGCCTACTATGCCAGCATTAGCTATGTAGATGCGCAGGTAGGTAAAGTGCTTGCTGAATTAAAAAGGCTGAAATTGGACCAAAATACCATTGTAATTATCTGGGGCGACCATGGCTGGCACCTGGGCGACGACCGGGTTTGGGGCAAACATACACTTTCGGAGTGGGCGCTAAGAAGCCCGTTGATTATCAAAACTCCCGGCAGGAAAAAAGGTGCTTCGTGTAATAAGATCGTGAGCTCTGTTGATATGTATCCTACATTGATGGAGCTGTGTGGCATAAAAATGACTTATCAAACAGATGGGAAAAGCCTGATGCCTTTACTCATGAATCCTGCAGATAAAAAATGGAGTAATGTGGCATACAGTTATTTCAGACGGGGAATAACGGTACGTACTGAAGATTACCGGTTCACAAAATATTTCAGGAATGAAGAGCCTGCGGTAGAATTATACGATCATAAAGCCGATCCCTCCGAGAATCATAATATAGCAGATACGCACCCTGATATTATAAACAGTCTCTTACCATTGTGGAATAAAGGAAATACAGGGTTATGGGCCGGGAAGGGTAATAAATAAGACATCAGCATTTTGACAATAAAGGTTTAAATAAATATGTCAGCTAAACTTTGTTCTTTTATACTTGCATTGCTGTTATTGCTAACCGAACGTATTGCTGCGCAGGTCTCCCGTTTTGTGATCATACCCGATCCTCAAAATTATATAGAATCATTTCCTGAAATGTACGAAGAGGAAATAGGCTGGATTGCATCAAAGGAAAGGGACTTTGATTATGTGATCCATGTTGGCGACATGACCCAGAATAATTCGCCTTCTGAATGGTATGCTGCAAAAAAAATTATGGACAAGCTGAATGGAAAAATACCCTTTACCATGGCATTGGGCAACCATGATATGGGATCAGCTCCGGGTAAAGCTTCAGACGTGCGTAATTCCAGTATGGCTAATAAATATTTTCCTTTGGAAGGATTTAAGAAGAATAAAACATTTGGCGGTGCTTTTGAAGATGGTAAAATTGATAATATGTATAACTTGCTGAATGCCGGAGGTGTGAAATGGATGATTATGACCCTGGAGTTCGGGCCACGCAACGCGGTTCTTGATTGGGCAAATAAAATAGCAGACCAGTACCCTGACAGAGCTATTATTGTAAATACGCATGCTTATCTTTATTCGGATAGTACGTTAATGAATAATGATCATAAGTGGCAGCCGGCGAGCTATGGTATCGGAAAATCAACAGGCGATGCTGCTGCCAATAATGGTGCGCGGATATGGGAAAAATTGGTATCGCAACACCCGAATATATTAATGGTTGTTTGTGGTCATGTCTTAAACTCGGGTGTTGGTACATTAGTTTCTACTGGGAAGCATGGAAACAAAGTGTTCCAGATGCTTGCAAATTTCCAGGGAGGTGTTATAGGGTCACAGCGTGGCGGAAATGGTTACATCAGGATTGTTGAATACAATAGAAAAACTAAAGTCCTGGATGTGAAGACCTACTCCACGCATCTAAAGAAATACCATGAGAGCCCGCATCATAATTTTTTATTCAGCAATGTTGAATTGAATACTAAATAAAGTGAAAAGATATACAAAATGGGATCTATGATATCTGGAAAATTTAAATTTCATTTAGAGCTGTTTTTATTAATAATTAGTATGCTGGCTACCGGTGTAACGATGGCCCAGAGATCCGTAAAAGCTGCAAAACATGCAGCCGGTAAACAAAAGATTACAGCACAGGAACCGGACGGCTTACAGCAGCGTGCCTATTTTGTACAGAGTTTAGTAAAAATCGGAGACCCGGTTTTACAGGCGTTAAGCAAAGGCGAATTAAAAAAGAAAATGCCGGTAGAAGCCGCAAAAGGAGTAACGGACAGAAGCCGGTATACCTATCTTGAGGCATTAGGACGTTTACTCTCAGGCATGGCGCCATGGCTGGAGCTGGGCCCTGATGCCACGGCAGAAGGTAAATTAAGAGAAAAGTATATACAACTTGCAGTGGCAGGTATTAAAAATGCTGCAGACCCACGGTCGCCCGATTATATGAATTTTAACGAGGGAGGGCAGCCGCTTGTTGACGCTGCATTCCTTGCCCAGGCTTTGTTAAGAGCTCCTGAACAACTCTGGGGCCGGCTTGATGAAAGCACAAAAGCAAACGTGATACGTGAGCTCAAATCCAGCCGTATTATTCTTCCTTCTCAAAGTAACTGGCTTTTGTTTAGTGCTATGGTAGAGGCCGCCTTGCTGAAATTTGATAACTCAGGAGACCGTATGCGTATGGACTATGCCATCAGGATGCATATGAACTGGTATAAAGGAGATGGCGCTTATGGGGATGGTGCTGCATTTCACTGGGACTATTATAACAGTTTTGTTATTCAGCCTATGTTAGTGGATGTAACGCGTACACTAACAGCGGCAGGCTTTAAAGATGAGCGCATCCATACACTTGTAATGAGCAGGGCGCAACGCTATGCGGCTGTACAGGAACGTTTTATTTCGCCCGAGGGAACCTATCCTCCCATTGGGCGTTCACTGGCCTATCGTTTTGGTGCATTTCAGTCACTGTCACAAATAGCGTTCCTGCACCAGCTTCCCCCTGAAGTTACGCCGGAGCAGGTTCGCTGTGCGTTATATAGTGTAATTAAAAATCAAATAGAAGCTCCGGGTACGTTTGATCAGGAGGGCTGGTTGCGCATTGGCGTTTACGGAAGCCAGCCCGGTATGGGTGAAGGTTATATTTCAACAGGCAGCCTGTATTTGTGCTCGGTCGCCTATTTAGTACTGGGCCTGCCACCGGATGATGATTTCTGGAAAAAACCTAATGCTGAGTGGACTCAGAAAAAAATATGGAGCGGAAAAGATATGCCGGCAGACCACGCTATCAAAAATTGATTCAAAGTATTGATAGCTGCAGGAAAGGATAAATGACCCGGGATAAAAAATATCTTATAATAATATACAACATTATTGATGGTTGAATGCGTGTCCTGCAAAATGATTCATGCATCTGGTATACCCAAGATGCATAGCTGCCAATCCGCTCAACCATCCTTTATGGGTTTATAAAGCATGAACATAGAGGGTATAATATTTTGTTTTACCTGAAAGTTTGATTGATAATAGTAGTAATAATAGGTCCCATGAAAATCTTCGGATACTCCCGAATCTATCGGGATTATGAAAAATTCTATCTGACAATTAAAAACAATAAAATATATAGATGAAAAAGTTATTCATTATTATGTCGTTTCTGACATTTTCAGTGGCAGGGTTCTCTCAGGCAGGCGGTAAAGCCTTCAATAAAAAGCACATTAAACAGACAATGAAAAAAGCTGTTCAATGGCAATTGGCGCATCCTAAGCATGATCCGAAAGATTGGACGAATGGTGCATTTTATGCGGGCGTTGTGGCCGCATGGGAAACAACAAAGTCTAAGGATATTTACAAATCTTTGATGAACATGGGAAATATGGAGCGATGGCAGCCTTTTAAACGCTGGTACCATGCAGACGATATTGCTATTTGTCAGACATATTTGGATCTGTACCGGAAAGAGAAAAAGCAGGAGATGATTCAACCAACTATAGATACTGTCGATCTGCTCCTTTCAAGGCCTTACCCCCGGAAAAATGATGTGGAAGTGATTAAATGGTGGTGGTGCGATGCCTTATTTATGGGGCCGCCTGTATTAGTGAAATTAGGTCTTATAACAGGCGATAAAAAATATCTTGATGCCAACGATCAGTATTTTAAGGAAACCTACGATTTGCTTTATAATACAGAGGAAAAGCTTTTTGCAAGGGATCTGAATTTTGTTATAAAGCCTGACGGGTCGGGGAAAAGAGAGGCGAATGGCCAAAAAATATTCTGGTCTAGAGGAAATGGCTGGGTAATGGGTGGTTTGGTTCGCATACTGCAGGAGCTACCGGCAGACTATCCTCAACGTTCTTTTTATGAAAACCTGTTAAAGGAAATGGCAACAAGAGTGGCGCCGCTTCAGCAGGAAGACGGATTATGGAGAGCGAGCTTATTAGATCCTGCATCTTATCCGGGAGGAGAAGTAAGCGGCTCAGGATTTTTCTGTTATTCCTTAGCATGGGGTATTAATAATAAGATTTTAGATAAAAGCATATTTCTGCCTGTTGTGGAAAAAGCATGGAAAGCGCTTATGAATTGTGTTAACGAAGAAGGCCGCGTGGGATGGGTGCAGCCAATAGGAGCAAGCCCGGGAAAAAATTTTAGTGCTGATAGCTGGGAAGTATATGGAACCGGTGCTTTTTTATTGGCAGCCAGTGAAGTGATGAAGTTGAAGCGGTAATGAATCTTTTTCCGTAATCCAATTATTGGATCATTCTAATTCATTCCATTAGCCATACACATGTGTAGAATTATTGTTTTACCTTTCAGTTGCTGAGGTGCATTCCTAATTGCTGCGGTCGTTATTCCGGCTGATCAATTTGGGATGCAAAATCAAAAAGTGATGACATTATACAGGTACCATCATATTTGAAGGGCCAGAAGGAAATGGCTCAACGAGTAGGCCTTACGGTGAGATTTCTTCTCTTCTTTTGTTGCGGGATCGAAAAGACGGTTGGGTATTTATTGTAAATATGTCATTGGTCCTATATAAAGGCACCTGCCTGTCGGCAAGCAGGTTTGCCAGTGATGGGTTCTTAAATTTTTGATAATCAATGATAAATTTTAATTATCATGCTAAGTGCATCCGAATCATTTCTTTAATTCAGGAAACTGTTCGACTACGCTCCGCTCAAAGTAATAACCCTTTTTGTCATCGGCACATGAATTTTGCTGCGCAAATTCGCAATTACTTTTTTGCTATTTTTAATAGCATTTAAATGATGCAGTAGTTATGCGAAAAGTGATATATCTGTTTGCCGCGTTATTTTTAGTGATTACCGTATCTATAAGCCAGCCATATTATTTCAGGCATTACCAGGTAGAAAACGGCCTTTCAAATAATACAGTAGGTTGTATGCTCCAGGATCATAAAGGATTTATGTGGTTTGGAACAAAAGATGGGTTAAACAGGTTTGACGGCTATACTTTCAAAGTATTTCAGAATCAAAACGGAAATCCTAATAGTATCGGCAGCAATTTTATCATCTCATTGTATGAAGACAGGAACCGGCAGCTTTGGGTTGGAACTGACTATGGGCTTTTTAAATACAGCGCGCAAAAAGAGGAGTTTTTTTTGCAGCCGCAGGTGCCCGCGGAGGTGATAAGAGGAATTATGCTCGATGATAAGGAACGCCTTTGGCTGATAATAAGAAACCGGTTAGGCTGGCTCGATCTCAGAAGTAAAAAGTTTTCGTTCTTTAAACAGTTACGAGGGGAAGAGGTTACATCTGTTTCTTCATCTGCAGGTAAAGGGATTTGGGTCACTACTGCAAAAGGGCTTATTCACAGCGTGAATACGTCTTCATTATCCGTCGAAACTTTTAACGTATTTAATTCTCACACACCTTCTACCACTCGCGCGATTCAGAAAATATATGATACCGGGAAAGGATTTTTACTGGTAGGTACAGCCAGCCACGGATTGTATATTTTTGATACATCAGCAAAAACCTTTTTGAAGAAAGATTTACCGGAAGAAAATAAAAGCCAGGTTTTTATCAGGGACTTTGCCCAGTTTAGCGGGGATGAATACTGGATAGCTAGTGAATCGGGTATATTTGTTTATAACTTCAGAAACGACAAAATCATCCATCTCCAAAAGCACTATGGAGATCCGTATTCGTTATCAGACAATGCCATATATTCTTTATGGCCCGATAAAGAAGGCGGTATGTGGGTGGGATCCTATTTTGGAGGGATTAATTATTATCCTAAACAGCTTACCTGCTTTCAAAAATATTTTCCGCAATCTACGGGCAATGCGATAAACGGGAATGCCATACACGAGATATGTAAAGACAAAAATGGGAATTTATGGATAGGCACCGAAGATGCAGGTTTAAATAAGTTAGATCCGGCTACCGGTGTCTTCACGCAGTTTACACCCTATTCCGCAAGGTATAAAGTGTCTCATACCAATATTCACGGCCTTTTAGTAAATGGGAACGAAATATGGGTAGGTACTTTTCATGGGGGCCTTGATGTAATTGATATCAATTCCGGGAAACTGTTACAGCACTACAGCGCCCTTAAACATTCGCTGAAAAGCGATTTCGTATGTGATTTAATAAAAACAAAGTCTGGTAAAATCGTAGCGGCGACTGACAGGGGGCTTTGTTATTTTAAACCGGAAGAAAATAAGTTTGAGCCTGTTAAAGATATTCCTCCTGTATTTTATAAGCACATTTATGAAGCGGATGATGGTACCATCTGGGCAGGCTCTTATAGCGAAGGCTTATTTTATTTCAACCCTCATACAAGCAGAAAAGGAAATTTTAAATATGAATCAGCATCAGGAAATGCGATCATCAATAACAGGATCAACTGGATTTTTGAAGATGGCCGTAAACAGTTATGGGTGGGCACAGAAGGCGGGCTGAGCCGCTTCAACCGCGATAAAAATACCTTTACCAATTATACAACTGAAAACGGGCTTCCAAGTAATCTTATTTATGCGGTTCTGGAAGACGGTAAAGAAGATTTCTGGATCAGCACTTCTAAAGGGTTGGTAAATTTCTCACCTTTCACAGAAGAAGTGCAGGCAGTATATACAAAATCAGATGGCCTCCTGACAGACCAGTTTAATTATAATTCGGCCTTTAATGATGATAACGGCAAAACATTATATTTTGGAAGTGTTAAAGGGCTGATAAGCTTTATGCCTTATTCGTTTGAAACAAACACTTACAAACCACCTACATATCTTACCGGCTTTCAGATAAATAATAAAGAGGTAAGCGTAGCGTCTGCCGGTTCTCCATTAAAGCAGTCTATTATTTATTCTAAAGAAATTATACTCAGGCATAATCAGTCAAGCTTTAGCATTGATTTTGCAGCGCTTAGCTTTACTACACCCGATGCCACAGAGTATGCCTATATTATGAAAGGCCTTGACCAGGATTGGACTTATCTGAAATCAAACAGGAAGGTTTTCTTCACCGAGCTTTCTCCCGGGATATACACATTTACGGTAAAAAGCGCGGTGAGCAAAGGCGCATGGAGCCCGGAGTATGCGCTGCTTACTATCCGGGTGCTTCCGCCGTTTTGGAAAAGCAAATGGGCTTATTTCATATATACAGTACTGGTAATTATCGGTGTGTTTGCCGCCATACGCAGCTATCACAGCTATCATCTGGCAAAAAATAAACGCCGCCTTGAACTTCTCGAGTTTAAAAAGCAAAAAGAAATCAGCCAGGCAAAAGTAGATTTTTTCACCAATGTTGCACATGAGATAAAAACGCCTCTTACACTTATAAAGGGGCCAATGGAAAAAATAATGGATGATGCAGGCGACCCTTCTTCTGTTAAATCCAATCTTAAGATCATAGAAAAAAATACAGATCGCCTGATAGAGCTAACCCATCAATTACTTGATTTCAGGAAAGTTGAAGCCGATGCTTTTAATATTAATGCAGAAAAAACCGATATCGTGGCTTTGCTGAACGATCATTATCTTCGGTTCCTGATTGCAGCAGAACAGAAAAATATCGATTTTGAATTGATCCATCCTTCTTCGTTCACAGCATTTGTAGACATTGAGGCGATGAATAAAATAATCAGTAATTTACTGGATAATGCAATTAAATATGCTACCAAAAGTGTAGTGGTTGAGCTTTTGTCAGTAACCGGGCAGGATAATGAATTTACTATTCTTTTTAAGAACGACGGGAACCTGATACCTGCCAGGATGAGAGATAAAATTTTTGAAACTTTTTTTCGGTTAAAAGAAACCGAAAGACTGGCTGGTTCAGGGATCGGTTTGTCGCTGGCCCGTTCTTTGGCTCAGCTACATGGTGGAAATCTTATTTTAATGGAGCATCCGGAATCTTTAAATATTTTTGTATTGACATTGCCGGTTAATAATCATTAGGTATTAAGCTGCTCTAATACCCGTTATCAGGTTGTGAAAACATTCGTTTAGCATGGAACAGGAAAAGCCGATCGTATTATTAGTTGAAGATAATGAAGATATATTAAGGTTCATCACAAAAGACCTTATTGATGAATATACCATACTCACTGCATTGAACGGTGTGGAAGCGCTGAAAGTAATGCAGGAGAAGGCGGTTCACCTCGTAATCACAGATGTGATGATGCCGGAGATGGATGGATTCGAGCTTTGTAAAATTATTAAATCAACGGTGGCATATAGTCATATTCCTGTCATCATCTTAACGGCAAAAAACACGCTGCAATCAAAAATAGAGGGTATTGAATTAGGCGCTGAAGCTTATATCGAAAAGCCTTTTTCTCCGAAATACTTAAAAGTGCAGGTTGCTACACTTTTGCAGAACCGTGACAAGCTCAGGCAATATTTTGTAAATACGCCTGTTGTGCATATAAACACAACCGTTCACAATAAAGTAGAAGAAGTTTTCCGGAACAAAATCAGCAAACTTATACATGATAATATAGATAATATTGACCTGAACGTAGATCACCTGGCCTCTATGATGAACATGAGCAGGGCAACACTTTACCGGAAAATTGCCGAGGTCTCCGATCTTTCTCCAAATGACCTGATAAAGGAAACAAGGCTAAAGTATGCTGCCAGCTTACTGGCTGAAGAAGGGTACAAAGTGTATGAAGTAAGCGAAAAAGTGGGTTTCGGGTCTTACAGGCAGTTTAGCAGAAATTTTTACAAACAGTTTGGAATGTATCCTTCCGATTACATACAGGAGTTACGAAAAAAATGAGCTGAACAACACCTGTATTGATCAATAGTTTTTTATATTGGATTAAGGAAAGTGAATATCAATTAAAATCATTTGATGGATATTTGTTGCCATCAGGTACATTAGCGTATTTTGAGCCGATCATTTTATCCCTTTATATTATTTTGCTTCATTGCGAAATTGCTTGGTGTTATTCCAAAGTGTTTATGAAAGTCTCTTGAAAAATTAGACTGAACGCTATATCCCACCATAATGGCCACTTCATTTATCCTGTAATCACTTTGGGATAATAATTCCGCTGCTTTTTTCAGCCGGGAAGCGATAATTAACTCATTTGGCGTTAGATCTGAAAGCCCTTTTATTTTTCTGTACAATGTTGGGCGGCTCATATTCATTAACTTTGAAAGCTCCTCAACATTTAGGTCAATGTCGGAAATGTTATCGTATATGACCTTATTAAGGTGTGTTATGAAATCTTTATCTGTTGCAGAAACATTGATTTCTTTTAAGTGAGAAATAGGAGCATTGGTGAAGTATTCCTTAATGATTTTACGGTTGTTAACAATATTCTTTATCTGCGCTAACAAATATTCTAATGAAAAAGGTTTTTCAATATACGCATCCGCACCTATTTCTAATCCGTGTATTTTGGCATCAAGCGCATTCTTTGCAGTAAGAAATACAACGGGAATATGACTATACTGGATATCGCTTTTAATTCTTTTACACAAAGCGATTCCATCCATTATAGGCATCATTATATCTGTAACAACTAATTGTACATTGTTACTATCAATAATATCCAATGCATCAGCTCCGTTTGTAGCTTTCAGAACAGTATATTTTGTATGCAGCTCTTTGTTCAGGTAGGTCAATATTTCTTTATTGTCCTCTACCAAAAGAATAACGGGCTTCTCAATTTCATCGCTGTTTTCCAGGGCTGCTGTATAGAATTCATCATCTGGCTTTTCTTCATCTGGAAGTTGCTTAATATCTATTGATTGGTACTGAAATATTGGAATAGATAGTAGGAAAAAGTTCCTGTATTCTTCATCATTTATAACGAGTGACAGGCTCCCTTTGTGTAATTCTGCTAACGAACGTGACAGCGGTAATCCTATTCCGGTTCCTGTGTCTTTATCTGGTTCATTTAACCTGTAAAAAGGCTCAAATATTTTTTCTTTTTTATCAGAAGGTATTTTATTCCCATCGTTTTTAAACTCAACATTGAACATAATATCGTCGCTGTTAAATGGCAGCAGTTTTATATTCACTTCCGATTCGGCATATTTAATCGCGTTGTGAGCAAGATTGGTAAATATTTTTTTCAGTGCTTCTTCATCCACTATAGCTGTAAGGCTCATTCGTGGCATTATTAGCTCATAGTTCAGTGATTTAGCCCTGGCCAGGTACTTCAGGTCGTTAAACACTTCGCTTAAGAGCACGTTAATGTCTGTTTTAGTAAATGTAAGGCTCATATTATCAGTTTCTGCTTTTCTAAAGTCTAATAGTTGATTGGTAAGTTGTATCAGGCGCAACGTGTTTTTTTGTATCAGGGCCAGGTTACTGCTGGTTTCTTTATCGGCAAATTTTTGAGTAGTTATTATTTTGTCGAGCGGCATTTTTATAAGTGTCAATGGTGTTCGGATCTCATGCGCCAGGTTGGTGAAAAACTCTAACTTAAGGTTGTATATCTCCCGTTCTTTTTTTCGTTCGTAGATATCCATTCTTCGTGTATTATTGGCCCTCATTAAGAGCATGTAGTATCTTAAAACAAGAAAACCTATAGTTCCAATGCTTAACGCATAAAATATATAGGCCCATGTGGAAGACCACCAGGGCGGTGTAACCAGGATATTCAGTATTGTTTCTTTCGGGTTCCAAATACCGCTATTGTTTGCTCCTCTGACCCTGAACTGATAAGAACCGGGAGGCAGCTTGTTGTAATAAATTTTTTGATTTCCTGTAAAGGTTGTCCAGTCTTTATCATAACCGTACATAATATAGCTATAGGTGTTGCTTTCGGGTGATATAAAGCTTAAAGCAGCTATATCAAAACTAAGGTTAGAGCTGTCATAAGGTAAGCGCAGGTTTTGTGTATATAAAACAGATTGCTTCAGTAAGCCCGAAGCACTGATAATCGGTTCTTTATTATTGACCAGTAAATTGGTAATATACACCGGGGGAACATCATTGTTTTTAATAAATGCAGAAGGTTTAAAGCTGACCATTCCTCTTATGGTTCCAAAAAACAGCCTGCCGTCATTGTCTCTGTAAGAAGAGTTATAATTAAACTGTTCTGTAGGCAGCCCGTCCGTAGCCTTATAAATGGTCATTTTCCCCGATTGCGGATGTAAGCGGATCAATCCTTTTGCCGAGGATATCCATAGATGGTGATTTTTATCTTCCTCTACGCGATATACCTGGTTGTCCGGAAGGCCATCATCTATTGTATAATTGATAAACTTTCCGGTTCGCTCATATTTACTCAGCCCACCTTCTGTGCAGAACCAGAAATTGCCCTGGTGATCTTCGTAGAGGCTGTTTACATAATTATTCAACAGCGTATTACTGTTGCCGGCTTCTGACCGCAGGTTTTTAAGGACCCCTGAATCAGGATTGAGCACATAAACGCCGTTGCCATAGGTTGCTATCCACAACAGGCCATCGCTGCTTTCACGCATGCTTTGCACCTGGAAGGTGAAATGGGGGAACCGTATAAAACGGTTGTTTTTCCTGTCATATTTAAACAATCCGTTCCATGTGGCTACTAAAATATCGTTTGCTTTTGTCCGGTAAAGAGCTACTATAAAATTTCCCGTCAGGCCATGCTTTTCCTCATCACCGTCATAATGTCTTAGCACTTTTCCTGTTTTGATATCCATTACATCAAGACCATGCTCGTAAGTGCCTATCCAAAGCTCGTTATCGCAGGCTGTTAATCCATGAATATTATTGTAGGCGATACTTCCTTTTTTACCATCAGCCTTATAATGAGTGATTTTCCCGGTAATAGCATCTATTTTGTTTAAGCCTTCGTCTTCGGTGCCTACCCACATATTGCCATACCTGTCCCTGCATATTTCATGTACTAAACTGCCTGAAAGGGAATTGGGATCCACACCGGGCATATACTTTTTAAAATTGTTGAGCTGGTCGGAGAAGTAGTTCACACCCCCGAAAAAGGTGCCTACCCAAATGCCTCCTTCCCTGTCTTTGTAAAAAGAATGAACAAGAGAATAGGGGTTATACCGGTCTCTCGGAATATGTACGATTTTATGGCTATTGATATTGTATACATAGATCCCTGTTTCCGAACCAATCCAGAATATACTATCGTTTTGTGCAATAAAAGTGTGTACCTGTATATTTTTGAACAACGGACTGTCCGCAAAAATATTTTTCAGACTTTTCTGATGAAGATTTGCTATGTAGGCCCTGTTAAAAGTGCCTATCAGCAGCAGGCTGTCGTTCAGGCTGTAAATATCCTGTATCTGTGTTAGCTGGTCAGCTCCTTTAAATTCAGATATCGTATGAGTCACAGACTTCTTTGTTGCTACATCAATTTGCTCAATATTATCGTTATAAAGCGCTACGAACAGTATGTTGTGAAGTCTGCTCATGGTAATAGTCCTAACCGATGCTGGTATTTTTATATGTTCGGTAACTTTTTCCACGGTATTGTACCTGTAAAGTGCAGCATCGCATACAATCCAGTTATCATTCCCGGCCGCTTTTATATTCCTGACTTCTCCGGCTGGTATATTACCGATCAATGAAAACCGTTCCTGCATAGCGTTATAGATATACGCCCCTTTGGAAGTGCCTATCCACAAATTCCCTTTGCTGTCCTCGCACAAACTGAGCACCGAGGAGCTGCCAATACTACCGGTATCGTTTTTTCTATGCCTGAAAATCTTGAAATTTTTTCCGTCAAACCGGTTCAATCCATTTCTTGTACCCAACCATAAAAAGCCCTGCTTGTCCTGTATAATACAGTTGACGGTATTGTTTGACAAGCCGCTGTTCGTTTGATAATTTTTAAAATAGAGGGATTGAGCCTGTAAATAATCGGATACAAGCAAAATGCAAACGGCGTATATAATGAGATATCTTTTCAAACATTCACTTATGAAACTAAAATAATTAATAAAAGGACAAAAAAATCAAATTGAGACACTGTGATATAAAATTGAGATGCTGTGAATGAGCTTAATTGTTTGGTTATGTGAATTTTGTTAACTGGCGATTGAAATGTTATTGCTTTGCTATTGTTCACGGACCATTACTGTTTTTCTTGAATTGCACAAAAGCAATATATCCCAAACGCTATAGAGATCGCTTACAACAAGCTTGCATCAATATAATTAAAACTCAGGTTATGATCCACAAACCATTATTACTTTTATTATTCAGTTGCCTTTGCCTGCTGATGATACAAACTGCTGCATGGGCACAGACCAGGGAGGTAAAAGGAACCGTTACGGATTCGGCAGGAACTCCCGTCGTATCTGCGTCCGTAAATGTCAAAAATGCTAAAACAGGGACAGTAACCGGTAAAGACGGTTCATTTTCGCTGTATGTGCCTCAAACAACCGCTACGCTGGTCATTTCTTCTATTGGCTATGAAACCCGGGAAGTACCTGTTTCTGACGGGCTGATCAGTGTATTACTGAATCCTGCCAATACAGACCTTGACGAGGTAACAGTTGTATCGGTCGGCTATGGAACGCTTGACAAAAAGGAAGTAACCAGTGCCATCACCCATTTGAGCGGCAAAGACCTTAACGTATTTGGCGGCAATGCCGTGCTCAATTCCATGCAGGGAAAAGTGGCAGGGTTGAATGTAGTCAATACTGCACCCTCCGATCCGAATGCCGGTCCCAGCATCCAGTTGCGCGGTGTGTCCTCAAGAAACGCGGGTCTTGGCCCGTTATATGTCATTAATGGAGTGCCCGGCGGCAATGCAGATAACCTGAACCAGAACGATATCGAGTCTATCGACGTGCTGAAAGGCGGTGCGGCTTCGGCTATTTATGGTACGCGCGGCAGCAACGGCGTTATTATTATTACAACGAAGAAAGGCTCAAGTGCGTCTTATGCCATGTATGATGGCTACACCAGCTTTGACCTTCCTACTAACCGGATAAAAGTATTAAGTCCTGAAGAGTTTGTAGCGCATAACCGGGGAACCAACTACGGCGCTAAAACAGATTGGTTTAAATCCGTGAGCAGGAACTATGCGTTCAACCAGAAACATACCCTGCAGTTTGCCGGCGGCGGCGTTAAAACAAACTATATTGTGTCATTCGACTACAGGGATGCTAAGGGGCTTGATTTAAGGTCGGATAAGCAGGAATACGGTGCAAGGCTGAACCTTACTCATACTTCAGCCAATAATTTATATACCGCTACGGTTAATATCGCCCCGCGTTACCTGAAATCGAATAACTCAAGTTATAACGCTTTTAATCAGAGCCTTACCTTAAACCCCACATTACCCATTTATGATACGTTAAATCCCAATAGATTCTTATTCATTAATACAGGGTTTACCGGCGCTTATAACCCGGTGGAAGAGTTGAAAACCGTGCTGAGCGGAACAGAAGGTAAGTACCTCGACTGGAACGCGTCCTTTAAGCTGAACCTCACCCAGGACCTGTATTCGCAGGTTACGCTCGGTCAGCAGTCCTCTGACTTCTTTGATTTCGAGTTTACACCATCCTATAATACGGGCGCTATTAATGAGAGAAACGGCAGAAATTCTGCGGAAAGAAGATACAAAAAGAGCGACCAGTATGTTTTTGAATGGATAGGGAACTACAAGCAACGTATCAAACAGCACAATTTTAACCTGATGGGTGGTTACTCCTATAATTACTTTGTTTATTCCGGCATGAATGCGGGCAACCAGAATTTCCCCTCCGATGTACTGACCTATAATAATCTGGGTACTGGGCAGTATAATATACCTATCCCGCTTAACCCGCAGCCGGGCGATTATACTTTCAGGACCGTAGGTTCTTATAAAAACGACTCCAGGCTGATCGCGTTTTTCGGCAGGCTGAATTACGATCTTGCAAAGAAATATTTTCTATCGGCCAGCCTGCGCTATGAAGGATCTTCCAAATTCGGGTACGACAATAAATGGGGATATTTCCCTGCCGTATCCCTGGGCTGGAACATTACTAAAGAAGACTTCTTTCCCAAAGTATCTTGGATAAACGATTTGAAGCTGCGTGCTGACTATGGCGAAACAGGCAACCAGGATTTCGGGAACTATTTATCGCTCGATACTTATTCAGGCTACGGTTATTTTACGTTCAATGGCGGTTCTTACCAGGTTTGGGGCCCCAGCCAGAATACCAATTATAACCTGCAATGGGAAAAAGCCCAGAACTTTAACCTGGGGGTTGATTTCGATCTGCTGAACAGAAGGCTGACGGGTAGCATCAACTATTATATCAGGACCAATAAAGACCTGCTGGGAAATTACAACGTGCCGGTGCCGCCGTTTGTACAAACCACTACTTTCGCCAATGTGGGCACCATGAAAAATTCGGGATTGGAAATGCAGTTAAATGCGAGGGTGCTTGAAAACAACGATTTTTCCTGGTCCGCGTCTCTAACCGGGGCTGTTAATAATAACAATTTTGTTTCTTTTTCTAATAATGTGTACCAGGGGCAAAACTATCAGTATATGGCCGGTATGCCTGCTCCCGGATCCCCGGGCCCGGCGCAAAGGCTTGAAGAAGGCCGCCGTATCGGTAGTTTTTATATGTACAAGTCTGCAGGTATTGATGCCACAGGCCGGCTGATGGTATATGACAAAAACGGGAATATTATTCCCGGCAATACGGCAAAAGAAGATGACAAGCAATTTGTAGGCAACGGCCTGCCATTATATACCGCCAGCTTAGGAAATACATTTACTTATAAAAGGTTAGATGTTTCTGTTTTCCTTAGAGGAGCGTTCAAATATGATATATTCAATACCACGGCGTTTTATATTGGCACACCGGTTACACAGGGGGGCGCCAATGTATTACAGTCTGCCTACGGTGATGGAAAATATGCTGCGCTTACCAACCCCCAAACATATTCCACGCTGTCGGATTACTTTCTGGAAAAAGGAGATTTCGTAAAAATTGATAACGTTACGTTAGGTTATAATTTTAAATCGCCCATAAAACAGGTCAGCTCTATCCGCTTATATGGCGCTGCCAGGAACCTGTACACGTTTACAAAATTCACTACCGGCGACCCGGAATCTGTTTCAATAAACGGGTTAGCGCCAGGTGTTAATACATCGCTTTCTTATTATCCATCTACCACACAATTGCTTGTAGGCTTGCAGGTAAAATTTTAAAACTTATAATCATTATTGAAAATGAAATAGCCATAAAAATTATTTATATCCAAAAGCATGTCCAAAGGACTACTTGGGAGATTATCCTGGCTATTCCATGTGGCAATAAAAAATAATAAAAAATATACACATGAAATATTTTACTAATAAATTTTTCATCCCATTATATGGTGCAGTTGTGCTCTTATTTGCAGGTTGTACCAAACTGGATGAAACATTATACGACCGCATTACTTCTGAAAATTTTCTTCAGACAAGAGATGATGTAATCCGGGATTTCCTGCGTTCTTTTGAACATGGATACTGGACCATCCAGGGGGGTGGGCTGTTTTACGCACAGGAGCTGCCCGGAGACCAGTTAATGACGCCAAACCGTGACGGCGACTGGTTTGATGGCGGAAAATACCAGCGTGCGCACTACCACACCTGGACCATCCAGGATGATTATACCAGCGATATGTGGAATGCATTGTTCCAGGGGATCAGCCTGGCTACCAACTCACTGGAAGACATAGAGGCTGTTGACATTAATAAAGTAAACATTACAGCGGCCGAGCAGGCTGATTTCATCGCTGAGCTGAAAGTGCACCGGGCGTGGATGAACCTGCGTGCTTTTGACCTGTACCGTAATATACCTATTGTAACAAAAGTTAAAGGGCAAACAGGGATGCCCCCCCAGGCAACTCCCGAAGAAACATTCAGTTTTATTGAAAAGGAGCTGAAAGATGCCCTTCCCGGGTTACCTCTCAGGCAGGATCTGGGCGCTACGGGTATCGGCCGCTGGACAAAAGGCGGGGCAGCGGCGTTGCTGGTGAGATTGTATTTGAATGCAGAAGTATATATCGGCCAAAGCAAATTGGCTGAATGTGCAGCTGTTTGCCAGGATATTATTGATGGTAAGTATGGCAACTACAGGTTGGAAGATACCTGGTATAAGCCATTCGATTATGACAACGCCAACTCGGCGGAAGTGATTTTTGGATTTCCATCTACTTTAGCACGTACGCACTGGCATTATAGTGCAGATATGTACTGGTGGATGGGTCCGCACCAGGCACAGCATTTCTTCGGCTTTACCGACTTTGGCGGTATGAATACCCGTTATGCCTTGCAGCCGGGCCGCGATGTAGACAGCGTGGAATATGCTTTCTCTATGGGAAAGCCATTTATTAAGTTTCAGCGGTATGCTGATGATCTCAGGCTGAAAAAATATAAAAACCTTGGCAACAGCCA
The DNA here is from genome assembly GCF_054779315.1 of Niabella aquatica. Classification (NCBI taxonomy): domain Bacteria; kingdom Pseudomonadati; phylum Bacteroidota; class Chitinophagia; order Chitinophagales; family Chitinophagaceae; genus Niabella; species Niabella aquatica. The sequence goes on along the minus strand of NZ_BAAGYM010000021.1, from coordinate 3,599 downwards.
GAGAGAAGGCATGTTCCTTTACGGGTATCTGCCTTATTATAACAATCCCAGTCAACTGGTAAAAAGTAACCGCGGTTATACCATTTTTGCGCGTGACCAGGTAGGCTGGTTCAAAGATACGCCTCCTGGCGAAAAGCCTGCTGATAAAGAATCGAACATGAATCACGCGGATGATAACTCCGGTATATGGGTAGCAAAGTATCCTGTTTACCCTACAGGCGATCCCAACGCCATTGCATCAGCCTATGCTGAAATAAGATTGGCAGAGGTTTATTATTCTCTTGCAGAATGTAAATACCGTGCAGGGGATAAGGCCGCTGCTGCGGTATTATTAAATGCGGTGCGCAAACGTAATTATCCTGCAGGTTCTGCAAGCTTGTACCAGTCCAGCGGCGTACAGCTCAACGACCAGGAAATGCTGGATGAATGGGGACGTGAATTTTTAGTTGAAGCGCGCCGGCGAACCGATCTGATCCGCTGGGGAAAATTCAATGTAGGTGCCTGGTGGGATAAACAACCCGATAATGACGACCATACCAGGATTTATCCGATCGGGCAAAATGTCATCAGCCTTACGCCTGGTTTAAAGCAAAACCCTGGTTATTAATTCAGCATATCTAACAGCTATTATATTTTCTTATAAACTACTTGCAATGAATAACAATAGTGTCGATACAGCAAAAAAGGCGATGCCCGGGCTTTTGTTAGCCTTTATAGCGGTGTTCTTTTTGCAGGCCTGTAAAAAAGAGCTTAAAGCACCTACACCCTTTCCATTTGAAACAGGCGAGCTGTCTGCCTCGGCAGATAATGTAGTCATCAACTCTGCAAAGCCGGGCGATGAAGCCGTAACAGTAACCTGGGATGCGTTTGCCAATTCTATGGTAAGATACCGGCTTGTTTTATCAAATGGGGAGGTGAAAGATTCTGTTGATGTAGCGTCGGGGGCCATCAGCAAAAGATTTAACCACGGAGAGCTTAATAATATCCTGGTGGATGGTTTAGGTATGCAAATAGGCACTGCCGCCGATCTTACTATAACGCTGCTGGGAGAGGTTCCTTCAAAAAACATTTCGGCAGTGTCGAACACAGTAACCATTAAAGTAACGCCTGCTGCAACCGGCGCCGCTTATGCTGAATTATGGGTGGTGGGCGATGCCACGCCCAACGGCTGGAACATTGAAAATCCTAATCCTATGCGCAAGGACCCCACTAATGCTTTCCAGTTCAAATTCAACGAAGTGCTGAATGCGGGCGAGTTCAAAATTCCCACGGCTACCGGCAATTGGGGCACCGACTTCTTTATGCCGCCTACCAACAATCCGGATATTACCAGCACAGAAGTTAAATTAATACCCGGCGGTAACCCCGACAACAAATGGCGGATAGCCAAACCCGGACCGTACAAAATTTTGCTCAACATCAGCACCGCTCCATTTATTAAAATTGTACCATTTACACCTTATACCGGTATGTGGATAGTAGGTGATGCTACCCCTGCAGGATGGAATATTGAAACGCCAACACCAATGGTAGCAACACCGGGAAATCCTTACGAGTTTACCTATACAGGTCCTTTAAGCGCCGGTGAATTTAAAATACCTGTTTCTACCGGAAACTGGGGTACAGATTTCTTTATGCCACCTGTGAATGGTGAAGGGCCCGGCAGTACCAATGCCATTTTTGTTCCCGGGGGCAATCCGGATAATAAATGGAAGATCGCAGAAGCGGGTAATTACAAGATCACATTTAACCAGTTGCACGAAACTATTTCAATCGTTAAACAGTAAAAGATACAGATGAGATTTTTCTGCTACATAGCATTCGCACTCCTTGCCGTTAGCAGCTGCCAAAAGTCGCATTCTAACAATGGCGATATCCACCCGGCAGATTCCTTACAAAACCCGTTTACAGGGCCATTGTACTGGAGCCCTTACGAGTATAACATCATTACTGACGGTTATATTCCCGAAGAAGAATGGGAAAAGAACATAGACTGGATGGATAAGAACCTGAAAGATTATGGCTATAAAATGGTATGTATTGACGGATGGGGAGATGACAGCCAGTTTAACGGGGACGGATACCGCACTTCGCATTCCACACATTGGAAACACGACTATGCCTGGTGGGCACGAAATCTGAAAAGCCGGGGCATGGAGCTGGGTATTTATAATAATCCGCTGTGGGTAATTAAAACTGCAGCGGACAAAGGAATAAAAATAAAAGGAACAAACATTCCTTTGTCCAGCATTATGAACGAGGGGGAGAACGCTACCTGGTTTAAATGGGTACAGGTGGACAAGCCCGGCGCCGAAGCATATGTAAAAGGTTATGTGCAGTTTTATGCTGACATGGGTGTGAAGTATTTAAGAGTGGATTTCCTTTCCTGGTTTGAAGATGGCTGGGACCGGTACATGGGCACGGTAGGCCCCAAACGCCCTCGTGCTTATTACGAAACAGCGTTGAAATGGATAAAAGAAGCCTGTGATGAGAACGGGATGCTGCTTAGCCTGGTAATGCCGCACCTGTATAATGATGCGGAGCTGGAAAAGAAGTATGGACACATGATCAGGATTAATGAAGATGCAGGCGATGGTAAGTGGTGGAAATGGAGCGATAATGCACGGGGGGTAAAAAGAACGGGCTGGTCTGTTTATGCCAATGCGATGGATGGGCTTATTTACTGGTCTGAAATTTCAGGACGAGGCAAAATGATCCTTGATCCGGACTTCTTACGGATCAACACTTTTTCAAATAACGAGGAGAAAAAGAGCGTGGTATCTGCATGTATCATTTCTGGTGGGGCCGTCACTGTTGCAGACCGGTATAACTCTATCGGGGATAATCTATGGGTGTACCAGAACAAAGAGTTGCTGGCTTTGCGGGAAGACGGTTTTGTCGGCAAACCTCTCGCCAGCGATCCTGCTGATGAAAAAAGTCAGGTGTGGACCGGCCAGTTATCAAATGGTGACTGGGTGGTGGCTCTTTTTAACAGAGAATCCGCTTTCAAAACAAGAAAAATTAGTTTTTCCGACCTGGGCCTGAAGGGAGCAAAAAAGGTAAGAGATATTTGGTTACATCAGGATTTAGGGGAAATGTTATCATTTTCCAAAAGCCTGGCGCCCCACGCATGTGTTGTTCTCAAAATTTTAAAATAAAAAAGTAATAATTCAAAACAATATGATGAAAAAGTTCCTGATTGCAGCCTTAATTGTGAGTGCTGTTCTACATGCAGAAGCTCAGCAGTTAAAATCTCCTGATGGTAATTTCCTCATGAATTTTTCGTTACAGCAGGATGGCTCACCCGCTTACGCGTTAAATTATAAAGGGAGAGCGGTTATTAAGAAAAGCAGGCTGGGTCTAGAATTGCTGGACAATTCTGTAAAGCAGGAGTTTAATACGGAAATACAAAAGAGTAATGCTGCTACCAGGAGCGGTATTTCCCTGTACAACAATTTTGAGCTGGCAGACCAGCAAACGGCTGCTTTTGATGAAACCTGGCAGCCTGTTTGGGGTGAAACCAAAAATATCCGTAACCATTACAACGAGCTGGCGGTTACTTTGAAGCAAAAAGTTTCCAACCGTCAGATGGTTATCCG
>NZ_BAAGYM010000020.1:189731-238050 GCF_054779315.1 Niabella aquatica | reverse complement strand
TAAAAATACTCACCCAACAAACAAATGATGAATTTGACACCCTCTCTTAATGTACGAAAATAATCGTACAATGACTATCTTTTAATTTTCGGGAACACCCTATGAGCTCCGAACTAATGTTTATGTGATAAGCCTATCCATTTGTTTATACCCAGGCCGAACATCCAGGTATCATACGATTTATGTTTAGCATCGTACATGGCAGAAAGCGCCAGTTCCCAATGACTAGGCAACTCAAAGCCATACTCTGCGCCACCGCGGTACAGTGTAAGGTTTTTCCCCCTGCTGAATTCCCTGCCCACTCCTCCAACAAGAGTAATATGATTCAAGGGACTGAACATGATTACAGGTACTACGGCGACCGGATATTCGCGTTCAATAAAATCAGCTTCTTCTCCTCCTTTTTTCTCCTCTACCAGGAAACTCTCAAAAACCAGGTCAGAATGCAGGCCCGCAGCGAACTTTTTCAAAAACCAGTAGTCTACATCTAAAGCCAGCGCGGCTGCCGAAATGGTTGCTGTTTCTAGATCCTTATGCAGGGCTTTTTTAATAAAAGCATGCCCCATTGCTGTACCAATGCGGAGGTTTCCCTGAGCTGAATGTTCATTTTTATATGTTCCGGTATGTTGTGCATTCGTTTTTAGCGTTATGCATAACAGCACGTATAAAATCCATTTTTTATATAATTTCATATATGGTAGATTTATGAGTTAGGATCGGGATGAATAAAAGGTGCTGCTAAATTAGCGTTGTTGTTTGCCAACAAAATATGATTTATATCATGCCTGAGTTTGTTGTTTGACAGGTAAAAAAAACATTTGTTGTTTATGCCTGTTGCCTATTCAGGAACAGAGCTGAAAAAACAATTACATTTGCCACCATCATGTATAAACTACGGGCTACTATAAAGAAAGACTGGCGTATCCTGGTTCGCGATAAAGTGGGGCTTACACTGATGTTTGTTATGCCCATTATTTTAGCCATAGTTATTACCACTGTTCAGAACAGCACTTTTGAATTGGTGAACGACAAAAAAGTGCCTTTGCTGTTTTTAAATAATGACACAGGTGCCGCCGGGAAGGAGCTGGAAGCTGCCTTGCAGAATGGAAGTATGTTTACTTTAAAAAAAGTACTGCCGGAGCAGGGGGAAGAGATGCTGAAACAGCGGCTGCAGGATAAAGAGGCCTTGCTGGCACTGGTAATACCGGAGCAATATACAGCCGATGTGCTGGCAAAATCTGAAAACGTGGCAGGGCAGGCATTACAAAGGATTTCGGTTGTTACCGATAGTATCGCCGGGCCGCAAAAAAAGCATGTCGCACCGGTAACATTATTGTATCACCCGGTATTGCAAGCCTCTTTCAGGCAGGGAATAGATGGGGCGCTTAACAGTGTATTGCAGATCGTGCAAAGCAAATATATTGTACGGCAATTGTACAGCGCTATCAACGATTCAGCGGAATTGCCGGCTGACCTGGAGCAGCAGATACTTTCTAATCAAACGCCTGTACAACAATTTCCGGCTTCTAAAGACGGCGCCCATGTTATAGTGAACGCCACGCAGCATAATATACCGGCATGGACGGTTTTTGCCATGTTTTTTATAGTGATATCGCTTGGATCAAGCATCGTAAGAGAAAAGAACAGCGGCAGCTTTATGCGCCTGAAAACCATGCCTACTTCCCTTACCGTGGCTATGATATCTAAACAGATAGCCTATATAACCATAACGGTAATACAGGCACTGGTTATCTTTTCTATTGGTAAATGGGTGTTCCCGCATATTGGTTTGCCGGGTCTTGATTTTCCTAAAGATATGGGTAGCCTGATGCTGGTGATCATTTTATGCGGGTGGTGCGCTGCGAGTTTTGCTATTATGATCGGGGTATTTGCCAAAACCCAGGAGCAGAGCAATGGTATAGGCGCTGTTGCCATCGTGCTGTTTGCGGCTATAGGCGGCCTGCTGGTTCCAGCTTTTGCCATGCCTCAATCCATGCAGGGTATTATGCGCATATCGCCCCTGCACTGGTGCCTGGAAGCGTTTTATGGACTGTTCCTTGAAGGAGGAAAGCTCAAAGATATTTTTATCTTACTTGTTCCTACTATTGTAATGATCGTGGTTTTTCAGATAACGGCATATGCTGGTATGAAAAAGCAGGGGCTGGTGTAAGTAAGCGTGCATACCATACGCAATGGTATTGTACCGGTGAACCTAACAGGTATGATCAGCCCGTTACCGGCTGTTTTAAAACCGGCATCTTAACAACTATAAGAAAAATGCTTGAACAGTTCAGAAATAAATTTCAGCTTGATGACGACAAATGGAATGACTATGCAGGTTGTTTTAAACGCATGGAAGTTCCTGCCAGAACCACGCTACTGAACGAAGGTGAAGTTTCAAAAAAGATGTTCCTGATTGAAAAAGGCTGTATCCGTGTGTGGTTGAACAACAATGGAAAAGATATTACTTCCCAGTTTTTCTTCGAAAATGAAACAGTAGGTTCTATTGAAAGTTTCAGGAAAAATATTCCAAGCCTTGCTGCCATAGAAACTATTGAGTCCAGTGTTTTATGGTGGATACATAAAAATGACTTAAACAGGATACTTGAAGAAATCAAAGAAATCCCCCACCTGAGAGATATGCTTATCAATAAAATCTTTGATCGGACATTTGACTATATGAAATATTTCTTTTCAATGATTAAAGACACACCGCAAGAACGCTATTTGAACTTGCTGAAAGAAAGACCCGAAATTGTAAAACGTGTTCCACAGCATTATATCGCTTCTTACCTTGGAATTTCTACCGTCCATCTTAGCCGCATAAAAAGTAAATACTCCAAAGGGAAATAATCTGCCTTATTTAATAACATATGTTATTGCCTGCGAAACTACTACATGTTAATTTTGCCGTATAAAGATAAACAGGTGAAAGCAGCAGTAGTATTTCAAAAAGGCGAAATGCCAAAATATGTAGAAGATTTTGCAGAACCGAAAGGGCAAAGCGAAAACGAGTTATTGATTTCTGTAAAAGCGTCGGCCGTGAAAAACCTCGATAAAATGCGGGCAAGCGGAAAACATTATTCTACACAAAACGAAGCTTTTGCAGCAAAAGTTGTAGGCGGGGATGGCGTTGGTTTGCTTGCAGACGGAACACGGGTTTACGGCATTGGCGTAAGTGGTATGATTGCTGAAAAAGCCCTTGTAGACAAGAACGGAATAGTAAAAATACCTGAAAATATTGATGATGCAACCGCGGCTGCCCTTCCTAATGCCGTGATGGGATCCGCTTTGGCATTGTGTTTCAGAGCAGGTTTGCAAAAAGGAGAAACAGTTCTGATTAACGGTGCAACAGGCGTTACCGGAAAAATTTCGGTGCAGATTGCCAAATATTACGGTGCAAAAAAAGTGATTGCAACAGGCAGGAACGAGCAATCTTTGAAAGAATTATTATCATTAGGTGCAGATGAAATTATTTCGCTTAAACAAGATGATGAAACTTTCATTGCGCAAATAAAAAATGCACACCAACAAGAACCGGTTAATGTGGTGATTGACTATTTGTGGGGGCATAGCGCAGAGCTGATTTTTTCTGCATTAAAAGGCAATGGCAGTTTTTCGCATCGTACACGTTTTGTTACCGTTGGCGGAATGATGGGCGATACCATTACTTTATCTTCTTCCATTTTACGCAGCACAGACATCCAGATTTCGGGTTCGGGCCTGGGAACCTGGACACGCGAAGAAGTAAAATTGCTGATCACCGAAATCCTTCCCGAAATGTTTCAGCTCGCGGCAACCGGTAAGCTGAAAATCGAAACCATCAACATTCCGCTCAAAGACATTGAAGGGGCCTGGGATATGAATATTGACGGGGGAAAACGTTTGGTGGTTTTAATCTGAAAAAGCAACAGCGAATAGCTTGTATTGCCAATAGACGGATAAAGAAAAACGATGTACGAACGCTCGTACATCGTGTCTGTCAACTATTATACAAAAAGCCGTCAGCTTATTATATCGTCCACTGGTCGTGCACCACACCTACCAGGTAATATTTTCCATCTATTTGCTTAAATACCAATCTTACCGATTTCCAGTCCATTTCACCATATTTTTTTGTACCGGAAAAGTGGCTTTCAGTAAAGTCACTACCTTCATACCTGGACTTAAGATTATTGACAGAATTTCCTGTTTGAATAAAATTATTAATCTCAAATTTCTGGGGATTAACAAAATTGGCATCATAAACAAACTTGCTGAAATACTCGGCAGGGGTTAGGAGGATCGGATCGCCACTGCCATCATAATTGCCCCAATTCAGCTTTTTATTTTTATTTAGGGTAACCATTTTTTGAAATGCTTCGCGCGAAAACCGGTTATCTTCAGGGGATACGGTTGCGTAGGGAGAAAAACGAACCCCTTCTTCAGGGTGTATCAGCGAATCAAGTTTGGCGTATTGCCTGTTCTTAAATATGGTCAGCACTTCTTTTGTAAGACCCGTCAGTATAGAGTCTTTACTGGCCTTTAACTGCACTGAATCAATCTGGATGGATGGATTGTTTTGCAAAGAATCGGCCCTTTCGCCCAGGTTGACATTCAGCGAATCTTCGTTGGATGAAGGAGTATCTCCTTTTTTGTTACACCCGTTTTTACAACCAACAACCAGCATACTACCTAATACCAGGAGCGCAAAAATTTTTTTCATTACAATAAGGTTTTCTGTAGATAAAGTTAAAGCACAAGGACTTTACTATTCATAACAAAGGCTTAAAACTAGAACGGAAGATCGTCTTCAGCATCATTGTATGGAACATCCGGAGGCATTTCGTCAACATAGCTGTCTCTGCTGCCTGCATTACCTGCAGCTTCTACCTTCCATGCTTTTACATCGGTATACCACCGTCCGTTAAATTCACGGCTTTCCACATCGAAAGATATATTAAGCATGTTGCCTAACTGTAATACCTTCTCGTTTATTTTGTCGCCCCAGATAGATATACATACTTTTTTAGGGTATTGTCCGCTGGTTTCTACAATAATGTCTTGTTTGCGCCACTCATTACCTGTTTTCCCGGTACCTTTTTGCAGGGGAAGCACCTGCACTAATTTTGCTGTTAATTCCATAAACTGTTTTATTGTCAGCAAAGATAAAGGCTGAATCGATAAGCTTTATTGAATATCTGTTTTCATCACGCGTATTATTATTTTCTCCTGTTCAGAGAACCCTTTTGGAAAAAAATTTCATGTAGGTTTGTAAAAAAAAGTATGATGCGTCTTCACCGTTTTACAATTTTACTCTGCCTGCTTTCTTTTCATACTTTAATAGCACAGGAAGACCTTACTTATCAAAAACCATCGGAGCCGATATTATCTCTTGCCAATTACGAGCCGGCTCCTTCCGTATCAATGGATACGAGGAAAAACTATATGCTGCTCTCTTACAGGAATGCATATAAAACATTGGACGATCTGAACCAGGACGAAATGAGGCTGGGCGGATTACGTATTAATCCTGTTACGAATATCTCATCCACTGTAAGTTATATTAACAACCTGAAGATCAGGAAAATAAAAGAAGTAAAAGCTGAGCCGGTACAGGTTACAGGCCTGCCGGAGAACCCCAGGATCGCGTATATAGCCTGGAGCCCCGATGATTCCAGGATCGCCTTTACCAACACTGCTGCTACCGGCGTGGAATTATGGGTGATAGATGTTGCTACAGCAAAAGCCACCCGGCTTACGGAAGCCCGTCTCAATGCCAATATGGGATCGCCTTACAGCTGGCATAAGGACAATAAAACCTTGCTCGCACGTATCATACCTGCTACCCGGGCTGCGCTTATAGACTCTAAAAAAGATTTGCCAAAGGGTCCGACCATATCCACGGCAGATGGCAAGGTTTCACAGAACAGGACTTACCAGGACCTGCTGAAAAGTAAAACGGACGAACAGAATTTTGAAAACCTTATCACGTCTGAACTATATAATATAAGTATTGATGGTGCCAGGGAACTGTTTAAAGAGAGCGGTATGTACTCAGGGCAGTCCATCTCTCCCGATGGCGGTTATATTATGCTGACTGCCATCAAAAAACCGTTCTCTTATATTGTTCCGCTGAGCCGCTTTCCCCAGGTTACAAAAGTATATGACCGTCAGGGCAATGAAATAAAAACAGTGAATGAAACGCCTTTGGCAGAAATCATACCGAAAGGTTTTGGAGCAGTACCAACCGGTAAAAGATATATGGGCTGGAGAAATGACAAGCCGGCCACTTTGTATTATGTGGAAGCGCTGGATGAAGGCGACCCGGCTAATAAAGCAGATTACCGCGATGAGGTTTTTGTATGGGATGCGCCTTTTGCTGCAAAGCCGGTATCCCTGGCTAAAACCAAACAACGTTTCGGAGGCATTGTATGGGGCAATGCGAATACCGCGATAATGTATGATAACTGGTACGATACCCGTAACCTGAAAACCTATCTTTTAAACCCTTCCCGGCCCGATCAGCAGCCGAAAATAATTTCTGACAGGAATTACCAGGATATTTACAGCGATCCCGGCAATTTTGAAACCAAAAAGAACGAATACAGCCGGCAGGTGCTGGCAATAGAAAACGGCAATATGTTTTTAATTGGTAAAGGGTTTACAAAAGAAGGTCAGTTCCCATTTATTGACGAGGTCAACCTGAAAACTTTAAAAACCAAAAGACTTTATCAAAGCAATTTAAAAACCAAAAAAGAAGAGATTTATTCCATTGAAGATTTTAAGAACGGCATAGCGCTGGTACAGATACAATCAAAAAACGAATACCCGAATTATTATTTCAGGAACTATAAAAAGAAGACAGCTGCCGTACAGATCACTTTTAATACAAATCCTTTCGAGGCCATCGCCAATGTTCACAAGGAAGTTATTCATTATAAGCGTGCAGATGGTGTAGACCTGTCCGGCACCTTGTATTTGCCGCTGGGATATGATATGAATAAAAAGGAGAAGCTACCCTTATTGATATGGGCTTACCCCGAAGAGTTTAAAGATAAAAAAAGCGCGGGGCAGAACAGCAAGAACCCGAATGAATTTACCTTCCCTTATTATGGTTCGTTTGTTTATTGGGTTACCAAAGGGTACGTGGTGCTGGACGACGCTTCTTTTCCCATTATTGGCGAAGGTGTCCAGGAGCCTAATGATAACTTTATTGAGCAATTAGCAGCCAATGGCCGAGCTGCTATTGATGCAGTTGATCGGCTGGGGTATATTGACCGTACCAAAGTAGCCGTAGGCGGACATTCTTACGGGGCGTTTATGACGGCTAACCTGCTTACCCATTCTAACGATTTTGCCTGTGGTATTGCCCGCAGCGGTGCGTATAACCGTACCCTCACTCCGTTTGGCTTTCAGACCGAGCAGCGGAATTACTGGGATGTACCGGAGGTATATAATACTATGTCGCCTTTTATGAACGCCCAAAAAATGAAGAAACCCATTTTATTGATCCACGGGGAAGCTGATAACAATCCTGGCACTTTTACTTTGCAAACGGAAAGATATTTTCAGGCCATCAAAGGGCTGGGTGGAAATGCCCGGATGGTATTGTTACCTAAAGAAAGTCATGGTTATGCAGCGAAAGAAAATATTCTTCATGTACTTTGGGAACAGGAGCAGTTTTTGGATAAATACCTGAAAGAGTAATAATTATCCGTTTAAAATAATTTTCAGTATGCCTTAAGCTGTTTCTGCCATTAAGGCTGCGGCATCAGGCCCGGTGCTGTTGTGTACAATAGGCGTAACAACGGCTTGTCATACTGGCTGCGTTGGCATACGGAATCATGTTTTTTCATATACATTTTGCCCACGCCTGTTTCAGCAGCTTATAATACGGTTTAAGATTTCCTTACCACTTGCTTTTCCGCTAGCGCTTTTGATGCTGGTCTATCATTTGTACTTCCAGCTACCTGATGAGTAATAGGAAAACTTTGAGGTAAGTGTAATGGAGAAACTTATACTGGCGCATCCGGCGTATAAGTAATGATGGCAGGGCAGTGATTTTCTCTGGCCTTAGGATCCGTTTCTATATGCTTTTGCTAATGTGATCGTACCTGCCTGATCAATATTTATAATTCTGATCTGCCCGTCTTTTTTTAAAACGACTGAATAGCAGAGGTTATATTTAGACGATAACTCTGTAATGCCGAATATTTCCCACAACCTATATTTTTGGCTGATACAAAGCTTAATGAACGGAGCCAGGGTTTCTTCTTTATAATAACGTATGGTTCGGGTAAGCTTCCCATCTTTATCAAACCATGCTTTTATGTGTACCTGGTCAACAGAGAAAGAGGCAAAAGAATATTGACTATGAAAAAACCAGGATACGTGACTGGCATTCTTGAAGATTGTATTGAAAGTACCTATAGCGGGATTATTGGTATCGTTATAGTCCGGACAGGCCCGGGTAAAAAACAGCGACGCTGATAATACAATAGAGAGGATTAGCTTTTTCATTTTTATCTGATTCTGTTATTATAAAGGTAGCAGTGTAATTAAGCAAAACTATCCCCCTTAAGGCGTGAATTATTTTTTAAAGCGCCCGCATCGGGCGCTTTAAAACTATTACTCATTTATGGCACTGTTATAATCAAATTCTTTATTTGGAATAAGCCATGTCCATTTATTCCTGTCTTCTGGTTTTATGGTTACGGCTAAGGCGGCAGGGAAGCTGCCTCCCTGGTCTGTAGCGGTCCTTTGTAAAGTAACGCCCCAGCGTTTCAGGTCAAACCAGTCGAAGCCCTCACCCCAAAGCTCAATGCTCCTGTACAGCTTAATCTCGTTCCAGAGGTCTTCACCGGTTTTAATAACGGTATAGCCCGGATCCCTGCCCGATGTTCTGTTCAGCTGCGTTAATAATGCCTGTATTTCCGAAGCAGGTTTGTTTTGAAAATATTTGGCTTCTGCTTCTATCAGTATCATTTCCGATGAGCGGAAATGCGGTATGTTACCCACACCGGGTAAGTCATTCGCTTTGAACTTGAATTGCATATAAGCATACAGGGTGGCATTGGATTGGATGTCGGGGTATAAAGATCTGCCATAAGCAGCCAGCGCTGCAGATGCCTGCCCGGTACCGGTATTATAAGTGTAGCCTGTTGGATCTAAAAAGAGCGATCGGCGAATATCCGAAGCAGGAATTTTATTGAACAGTAGCTTATTGATGCACTTGGGTGTTCCCGTAACAGCGCCGGCGTTGGAATTGTAGGCTATATAAGAAAGGAAAGCATAGTAATAGAGCGTTTCATCAGAAGCGCCGTAGCTGCTCCAGATCCATTCGGATGTGGGGTTGGCAAATCCGTCTTTATAATCGGCATTGCTCATTAAAGGATATCCTGTTCGTGCCAGCCTTGCATATTGTTCAGCTTTTGCATAATCCTGCCGGTTTAGCGCAGCGCGTGCATATATTGCATAAGCTACATGCTGATCTGCCTCAAAGTAATCGCTGCGTTCACCACCTGAACTTTCATACATGCTGATAGCATCATCCAGGTCTTTATAGATCTGGTCATAACACTCCTTCAGTGTAGAGCGGGGTACGGCGCCTGAACTTTCATCCAGCCTTAGCACAACAGCTTTAGCAGTCCCATTTTGCGAGTCAGACCAGCGGTTGCCGTAAAACTGCACCAGCATCATGTAACAGTAAGCCCTGAACGTTAAAGCCTGCGCTTTTATAAATTCTTTTTCCGATTCCAGCCCTTCTGCAGCATCTATCCTTGCCAATATGGTATTAGCGTTTCCTATTATTTTATAATAGTAATACCATACGTAGTAGTTATAAATGGTGATTGTATTCTCGTAAAGCGTAGCATTGATAAGGGGTGCCCAACCCGGCAGGTTTACATAAAAATCGGCGCCGGCATAGTTGCCATACCACATTTTTATAGTGCCTTCTCCGTTAAAGCCCTGGCTTTCGAGGTATTGGTTGGTCATCATTTTAGCCAGCCCGTTTACGGCCAGCGCGGCATTGGCAGTGGTTTCAAACACCGATTCCAGGCCAACCGCATCAGTAGGCTTTGTATCTAAATAGGTTTTGCTGCAGGCAGTAAAAACTGTCAGGGCAATCATGAGGCCAGATATATATTTGTTCATATTTTAAATATTTTATAATCCTAAATTAATTCCAAGTGAGAACACCCGCGGTGTCATAAAATAACTGTAATGCAGACCGTTGAAGGATTGCTGCGGATCCATACCCCGGAGCCTGGTAAAGGTTGCCAGGTTTTCGGCCGTAAAGCTAATGGCTAAAGACCTCAGCGACACACGCTCCAGAAGAGCAGCCGGCAGCCTGTATCCCAATGATATATTTTTTATTACACCATAACTGGCATCCTGTAAAAATCTTGACGAAACTGCGTTCGACTGGTCGCTTTTGGAATAATCAACGACCGGGATTCCTGTGGGGTTTATCCGGTTAGCCGAAGTTTCCGTCATGCCTTCGGGTATGCCGTTCCAGGCGTTTAGCAGGTCTGCATGCAGGTTGTGGGCCGGGCCCGACATAGCCATCAAGTCCTGGTAAGTATAGTCCAGCATTTTACCTCCCAGGCTGTATGTGAATAAAGCAGAAAAAGATATATTCTTCCAATCGGCTTTCAAGGAAACACCTCCAAATACTTTAGGGATAGAAGTGCCGCTCCAGTCTCTTTTGGCATAAGTAGTATTGGTTACGTATTTTTTACCATTGATAGTTACCAGGCTGGAAGCCGGTATAGCTGTACCTGGTTTTTCAGGATCGCCGCCATTGTACACTACATCATCAGCAATATATAAGGAAACACCGGTCATCTGGTCTACACCTGCAAACTGGTACAACCAGAAATCGTAAATGCTGCGGCCCTCAAACAGTTTTTTGGTACCGCTGATGATGCCGTCTTTCCTGTTTTCTTCCGGCAGGCGGATGATCTTGTTTTTCAGGAAAGTGGCATTGGCGCCAAAGTTCAGTCTTAAATCGCTGTTGCTGATGATATCGTAATCTGCAGCCAGCTCCCAGCCTTTATTGGATAATGTGCCAAGGTTCTTTAATATGGTAGCTTCTGCAACCAGTGAAGAGGTAGCCCCTGCCGAAAGCGGCAGGTTGAAAGGGAATATAAGATCAATAGAACGTTTATCAAAATACTCTGCTGTAAAGTTCAGCCTGTCGAACAACCGGCCTTCTACAGCAGCGCCCCAGGTGCCTACTTTTTCCCACACCAGGTTGGTCGCACCTATCTGGCTAAGATACAGCGCACCTAAGTTGGCATTCTGGTTAAGGGCGTATAGGGTTTGCCAGGCATAATAGGCGGCGCTTCCATCGTTGCCTACCGAACCATAGCCGGCTCTTAATTTCAGGTCTGTAATAATCTTGTTGTCTGCCAGGAAGTTTTCCTTTGAAACCGACCAGACCGCCGAAATTCCGCCAAAGTTACCCCAGCGGAGATCAGGGTTAAAGCGCGATGAACCATCTCTGCGCAGTGAGCCTTCAATAAAATATTTCTGGTCAAAATTATATCGTACCCTTCCCAGGTAGCTTTCGGTCCTTACCACGCTTTCATATTCGCCCAGGTCGATCGTGCTGGTAAAATTATCAAGGTTTTCCAGGCTGGGGAAGGTTTGAATGCCTTTGTTGCCATACAGATTGCTGTAGAAAAAATTATAGTTTTCATGACCCGCCAGCACATCGAAGCTGTGTTTCCCAAAATACCGGCTCCAGTTCAGTTGCTGCTGGAATGTATAAGTTTTGTACCTGTACATATCTCTGCCCGCTCTGCCCAGATTACCTGAGCCATCGCCTATTACAGGATTTTCATACCGCCTGAGCTCTGTATTTTTTGAAGTGAGATCGCCCGTAATGGTAAAAGAAAAATCCTGCAGGAATTTAATATTGGCAAAAGCCTGGCCCTGCATGGTGCTGATATGGGTTTTCCTGCTATTCAGCTCATTTTCCCAAATGGCATGACGGGCAGGGTATTGCCCCCGGTTATACAATGAGCCGTCGTCGTATTGTTTTTTACCGTTGACATCCAGCATATAGTTGCCGGTAGCGGTGTCGTGCAGGTGCACAGGGAACACCGGTGCTATCGTTCTGGCGTTCTCGATGGGATTGTTAAAGGCTCCGTCGTCATCCGTGTAATTATTATTGATCTGGCTGGTACCGTTCAGCATTACGCCGGTCTTGAACCATTTAACAGGTGTGATATCTGCATTCAATCTGCCCGTAAATCTTTGAAAGCGGGAACGTTTAAAAAATCCTTTTTCATCCAGGTAACCGGTTGAAAAATATACGCTGCTTTTTTCATTGCGGGCGCCCCCGTTTACATTATAATCCTGCCGGTGACCCTTTTGAAGAATGGGCGAATACCAATCCAGGTCGTCCAGGTATCCGGGAAGTATAGAAGCACCGCTTACTAATTTGCCATTATTATCAAAAAGCTGGTTGCTGGGTTTGTTATAAATATTGTAACGGATATTATCGGTAATAACCGACTGTGTAGCTTTTGCACTGGACTTTTCAACCGTATTATAAACATTGCTGGTAGACAGCAGGTTGTTCCTGTAGCCCAGCCACATGGTTTCCATATATTGATCCGGTGTCATGGTTTTATAGTCTTTTAAACCACGGGTATACATGCCCTGGTTCACGAGGGCATTAAAAACAGGCTTGCCGGAGCTGGCTCTTTTAGTAGTGATCAGCACTACGCCATTAGAGGCTTTATTGCCGAACAGTGCTGCTGCCGCGGCATCTTTTAATACCGATACGTTCTCAATGTCATTAGGATTCAGGTCGGCAATGCTGCTTCCTATTTCTTCTGTGCCTACCACATCGGTAGCCATTATCACTCCATCCACTACATACAATGGCCTGTTGTTACCGTTTACAGAAGAAAAACCCCTGATGCGGATAGCAGGCATGCTGCCGGGCTGACCGTAAGAATTATTTACCATAACCCCGGTAGCTGCACCTTCCAACGCCCCTGTAACACTTGTTAATGCGCGTTTCTCAATATCCTGGGCATTGATGGAAGAAACAGCCCCGGTTACAGATCTGCGGGTTTGCTTGCCATACGCCGTTACAACAATGGTCTCCATTGATTCCTGCTCCTGCGGGAGCACAATATCCAGGTGTAATTCGCTGCCAATGGTTATTTGCCTGGTAACTCTTCCAACGGCAGAGATCTCCAGCTTCTTTTTACCTTCGGGGATGATGATAGAGAACCGGCCCTTTTCATCTGAAAATACACCTGTATTCGTACCGGTAACAAGTATGGTTGCTGAAGGAACAGGAGCTTCCTTTTCATCTGTAACCACTCCGGTAATAGTACGGCTTTGCGCCTTTGTATCAAGGCATGTGAACAGCAATAGTGAAAGAAATAGCAAAGTCTTTCTCATGAACTTATTTTTTGGTTAAACATTGATTTTTTTGAACACTTACGGGAAACCAGCAGAAATGATCATCTAACCGTTTTCTCGTTCGGTTAAATAATTTTCTTTACAAGGATTTTATTTTTTCAGGATCAATTTTTTGCCTTTATGAAAAGCCTGTTTGCTGTAATTATTTATATATTCCATTGGGCTGTTTTACAAATGCAATAAGACAAAGGAAATAATTTGTTAAATTTTTAATATCCCCCCAAAGGGGTGATTTGCAGTAAGGCACAGTGTTATTAAGGGTTTCATCTGGGTAGCCTATTAAAAATCCCCCTTTTAGGGGGAGGTGAAACGTCTGCAAAACAAGTGTGTTATTTTAGCTGTTATCGCTAAAAGTGATAGAATAGAACTTCGTGAACTGCAGGTCCAGAAGAACTGGGCTCTGCGAAACTTAAAGTTTCGCAGTATTAATTTATTTGATCTTATTGTCTTTTGGCAATAATTGCAGTATAATTATAAAAGTCATCCTATGATAGGAATGGATCGGGGAATATAAAATGCGAGGCTAGCTTGCTACTCTCTTCCTGACATTTACCGTAATGGGTTTCGCAAGCTCAGGAGCTGATATATGGAACGGGAAATATAACGGCTCTGAATCTGTATGTAAAAAATGCTCATATAGCAATGAGATATTTTTCTTATAAAATTTTTATCCTGGGTAAAAATGGAAAGACCATTGTTTGATTTATTTTAACCTGAATGCTATTACGCTATAGTTATTAAAAGTAGGCACATAAAGTGTTTGAGTTGCTGCATCGTAGGCAAGGTCTGCAGTGTTCATTTTTCCCTGCACATCCAGCATTTTTTCAAACTGCCCGTTTGCCTTTACATAGTAAATGATCCCTGCCCAGCAGGTAACTATAAAATCGCCATTGCCCACGGGTTCAATACCATCTCCACCCTGTTCGAAGCCAGCGGCAATAATTGTTTTATTTTTATGCTTGTCCAGCTTCCATAGCTCTTTTCCGGCAAGCACATATAAATCGCTCCCAATAGCTTTCAGTCCGTTCGCACTGGTGACGTCATCCATGTATAGTTCAGGAACATCGTTAACAAGCCGGTGCACTTTTTTTTCCCGGGTATCTGAAATGTAAACAATGCCTTTGTCATCAACTGTAATATCATTAAGAAAAACAGACCCTGGCACGGGAATGGTTTTAAGTATCTTTCCGGTTTTTGTATCAATTACCACTACATCGGTAATATCTGCCACGTATAATTTGTTCTTATAAATACCTAATCCCTTGGGAGCATTCAGTCCGCTTACCCAGCTTAGGTTTTTAATGCGTCCGTTTTTATTGAGGATGGCAATCCCGCCTTTGCCGTCTTTTTCATTTCCATTACCATCAATCAGCGAAACATATAGCTCGTCTCTGCCCGGCACAGGAAGCACAGATTCGGGAACAGGGATAGAATCGGTTGTTTCCCATAGTTTAATAAGTGTGGGCTGTGCAATGCTTTTCCCCGACACAAGCATCCATATAACAAAAAGGAAAGTGATGGGAAATAGGCTCATGACAGTGGCTGTTTTCATTAAAATAAAGTTTTTATAAAAGACAAAAGTTATGAAAAGTTCCTGTAGTTTTTGTTTTTATGACAGCTAAATTAACATTACTTTTATAGTAAAGACCTGTCTGATCAGCTAATCTCAGATATACTTTCCTTCTCTCGCTGCTTTAATGGCCTCATCGCGTGAGTTTACATCCAGCTTGTGATAAATATTTTTGATATGAGACTTCACCGTTTCTTTATCTATAAATAATGCTGCAGCAATTTTGGTGCGGCTTTTACCGGCAGCAATGCATTCTAAAATTTCAGTTTCCCGCCGGGTTAGCGGAGAGTTAATATTTTTTTGAAAATGCTTCATTACCTGCAACGCAATACCAGCGCTCATGGCGCCCCCACCCGCTGCCACTTCTTTTATATGCTCTTTTATTTTACTAAACGATGTGTTTTTGGTCAAATACCCTGCTGCCCCGTTTTTTAAAGCAGTAAATACCAGGTCATTGCTTTCATGTACGGTGAGCATAATGATGCGGGTTTCGGGCAATATCTTTTTTATAGCAGGGATAGCGTCCACACCCTTTATACCCGGAAGTTGTATATCCAGTAAAATAACATCCGGCTGATTTTCATTAAGAAGCTTCAGCGCTGCTTCTACAGATGCATACGCACCCGATACAAAAAAGGTTTCGTCTTCCTGCAACAGGCTGACATAGCTTTTCCTGATTACTTCATCATCTTCTATAACGCAAATATTATAAGGTTGGCCAGTTCCGATACGATCATATGGATTACCTGTTGTCATAAAAAATATTTATACTTTTTGCATTTGCTTTATATACTGAAGATTAAACTGCAGGTAATGCCGGGCCCTTCATTAGCGCTTATTGTAAAGCTACCCCCTATTCTTTCAGCCCTGCGTTTAATATTTTTCAGCCCGTTTCCCTTTTCCACTATATTTTCATCGAAACCGATGCCATTGTCTGTGAAATGAATCCCTACCATATCCCTGTCTTCTTTTCTATATTCTATTGTAACCTGAGTAGCATTGGAATGCCGCATACTGTTATTCATCAGCTCTTTGAAGATCATGATAATATCCCGGTTGTAACCTGCTGGTATTTTTATACCGGGGTCAATGATGTTCAGCCCGCTTACCTCGAACTGTATATTTATATTACTGAACAATTCCACGCCTGTTTGTTGTATAATAGATAAAACATCTTTAAGAGTATCGCTTTCTTTTGACAGCGACCAGATAATTTCTTTAGTGCCTGTGTAAAGCCCGCGGGCATTAGATTGTATCTGGTCAATGATCTGCCTTTTTTCTTCATCGCCAGGATCTGTTTTCTGTTGCAGCACTTCTGCAAGCAGAGAGATTCTTGTCAGTTTATTACCCAGCTCATCATGAAAATCTGCTGCGGTTTGCTCTCTTACTTTTTGCTGTTCCTGTTCTTTTATTTCTCTGATCTGTCTGATCCTTCTGCGCTTTGCCTTGGCAAACGAATATTGTATCAGGCTGCCTGTAAGCAACAACGCTACTACCAGTAACACGATAAACCCGGTTGTTTTATGAAACGGTGTCTGTATGGTAAAACTATATTCGGCTGTATTGGATGAAAATTGCATTCCTGCAATGGCGCGAACCCTGAATGTATATTTCCCCGGCTCCAGGTTATGGTAACTCAGCTGTGTTTCTTTTGTTGGCTTGGAGAATGCTGTATCGTACCCCTCCAGCATATAGGAGTATTTTACCGCTGATGGATTTTTAAGATACACCCCTTTAAAATTGAAGCTGATATGATTACCCCTATATTTTATTGCGGGGTAAGCCGGTAAGTGGGTTCCGGGCAAAAAATGATTGGATTCATTTCCGGGAAATACTACTCCTTCGATAAGTGTGAAGGGTGCCAGTGGTTCCTTTTCTTCAACCGGAGGCTGGTAAATAAAAGCCCCTTTTGTATTCCCGATCCATACGCGGCCTTGTTTGTCTTCGGTTATTGCGTTTAAATTAGATTCAAAACTGCCATAACCATCAGCAGCAGAGAACCTTCTTACCGCAAAGGATTTCTGGGCTTCATTAAACACTACCTGTTGTAAGCCTGTGCCGGTTCCTGCCCAAACATTTTTTTTCGAGTCGGTGAAAAGACTAAAAACCTGGTTACCTGCCAGGCCTTTCTCTGTATCACAATGTTCAATAGTGTTTTTGCTTCTGTTCCAGAAAAATATACCATTATTTGAAGTGCCAATAACCGTATATTGCCTGTATAGGGCGAAGCATGTTATTTCATTATCTTTTAGCTGTGGTATATCTATTTTTCGTGCAGTCTTATTGCCTGTATATTCATATATACCTTCTATCGTGCCTATAAGGATAGAACGTTCTCCGGTTGGTAAAACAGAAAAAACCAGCTGATCCACTCCCGGTATTTTTTTGATCTTATTATCATGTATCACAAAACATCCGCTGAAAGTTGATATCCATATGTTATTATTTCCGGCAGTAATGGTTTGTACTGAATTTCTTCCTGCACCGAGATTGACTTCAGATACCATGCCTTTCCTGTACTTCAGCAGTTTGCCGTCCAGCGTGCCAATATAAACAGGGCCCGACGGTGCGCCACCAATACAGTTGATTCCAGATTTGCTTAAGCCGCTGTAAGGGATAGCCTTAAATGTTTTGGTGTTCTCATCATACAGCGTTAACCCGCCTTCACGTGTGGCAATAAACATGCGGTTATCTGTTGTTGTTAACAGCCCCATTACAATATTCCCCTGAAGCCCGTTAGACGCATCATATCGCCGAAAGGAGCTGCCGTTATATTTAAACAGTCCATCACCATCCGAACCTAACCAAACCGTGCCATCCGCATCTGTAAAAAGTGCGTGAACTAAATTGTCCGAAAACCCATTCGCTGTATTACAACGGGTCTCAGCCAGTAAGGTTTGGCTATTATATATGTACACGCCTTTATCAGATGCGATCCACAAACCACCTTGTTTTTCTATGGTTGCAGAAAGTACATGGTTGCCGGCAACGGCACCTTTTGCCCTAACCTTATTACCGGATAACCTGAAGATTTTCTTATACCTGGTAATGAGAAACTGATCGTTGTTATGGGTGATGCAAAACCTCACAAAGTCACCCCGGTCCAGTTCGGGCTGAAACGGGTCTTTTTCCCATTTTTTATTGCGGAACGTATAAAAACCGTAATTGTAACAGTAAACAGATAGTAATCCAGAAGAAGTAAGTCCCATCCAGGTGATACGATAATCATCAACAGGAAAAGGCATTGTTTGTAACCGTCCGTTTTCTAAAAACACTAATTGCATGCGGTTGGTAACCACACAGATCCTGCCTTCGCTGGTTTCTGCAATGGCATAGATACCTTTTACAGAATCATTTTTTGCGGGGTAGTGGATAAATGTATTACCATCGTAGTTATACAGACCTTTATTTGTTCCCAACCATAGCATTTTTCTTTTAGAGGCGTATAAACTGTAAATAATGGAGGCGTTCAGACCATCTTTTCTCGAAAATTTATCAAACCGGAGACCATCAAATCTGTTCACCCCTCCTTGCGTACCAATCCATATATGCCGTTGAGCATCCTGTGCTATACATAACACCTGCGATTGGCTCAGGCCGTCTTCAACCCCAAACTGTTCAAAAGATAATTTCTGGCTGGCAACCGGCAATGAGGCTGAAAAGAAAAGGATGAAAAATATAGTTGAATGGCGGTACATGGCGTTAAAGCGTTTTTATAGCTAAAAAATTACCGGATACACTAATATAGTGGCCTATATACGCAAATAGAAATGAAAATGGACAGGCGGTAGAAACCGCCTGCTTTGCAATTATTTTTAACAAACAATTACATGAGAAAAAAAGATGATACCTGTTTATGGTAGTAGTTATTAAAGTATGATTTTCCTATTTTGAAGCAAATCTAACAGGAAGTTTTATAGCTATTCTACCCCAAAGAGGGGGATTTTTAAAAAACAGGAATTCAGCTGATAAAAAATAAATTAGTTACTTTGCCCCTTCATTGTATGGAAACAGCAAAATATGTAGTTACCCCGGGCGGACTGAGAGAAACAGGCGAACTGCCGCGACCTAATTTGTTCTTACGACTGGCCGCCGGATTCTTGTCGTATGCTTTTCATCCCATATTTGTACCACTATATTTAATAGCATTTCTGCTGTTTGCAGAGCCTTTTTTATTTATAGGGGCCTCTCCACAGGAAAAAGTCCTGACCTTAGGACAGGCAATAATCAATTATACCTTTTTCCCGTTGGTAAGCGTATTGCTTCTAAAAGGCCTAAACCTCATCAGCTCCATCAGACTGAAAGATCGTAAAGATCGTATCATTCCTTTTATTGTTTGTAATATCTGGTATTTCTGGATGTGGTATGTGTGGCGTGGCTTACCTGACGCTCCCCGTTATTTAATAGTATTTGCCCTGGGTGTTTTTCTGGCCTCTTCCATCGGGCTTTTGACAAATATTTATGTGAAGATAAGTATGCACGCCATTGCAATGGGTACTGCCACTGCGTTTTTATGTCTTCTTACCTTTGATCCATCCGCTCCAAACCTGACTCTGTATCTGGCATTGGCCATACTATTGACCGGCATAGTGGGCACTTCCCGCTTACTTCTTTTAGAGCATACACCGGGGGAATATTACCTGGGGCTGACAGCAGGAATAGTTGCCGTTATACTGGCGAACCTGGTAGCATAAACCCCTTTTAGCCGTGGTTTTAAAAAGGACCCCTCTGTAAAATATTATATGAGTGGTAATAACAGGTGTTTTCTTTTTTATTAGTTTCGTATGTAATTCGTATGTAATAAGTAACCTGTTTCTTTTTAATTATCATTAAAATCTATTAATACAATCAAATGAAAAAAATCAACATTGGCTTTTTGTTGCTGATGGGTGCTTTACCCGTTATGGCTCAAAAAGTAAAGTTTACAGAGTTCGATTTAAGCAACGGGATGCGGGTAGTGCTGCATGAAGATCATACGGCACCTATAGTGGTTACGTCAGTAATGTATCATGTAGGAAGTAAGGATGAGGTTGCCGGGCATACCGGTATGGCACATTTTTTTGAACATTTATTATTTGAAGGTTCAAAAAATATTAAGAAGGGCGAGTTTATGAAGATTGTTTCTCAAAACGGTGGACAGAACAACGCCAACACTACTCAGGACCGTACTTATTATTATGAAGTATTTCCCAGCAACCAGCTGGAAACCGGCCTTTGGCTTGAAAGTGAAAGGCTGATGCACCCGGTAATTAACGAAGACGGTGTAAGCACTCAAAACGAAGTGGTAAAAGAAGAAAAAAGGCTCCGCATCGACAACCGGCCTTACGGGAACCTGATCTCTTCGGTATTTGAAAAATTGTTTATAAGGCACCCTTACCGGTGGTCGGTTATTGGCAGTATGGAAGACCTGGATAACACGAAGCTGCCCGATTTTTTAGCCTTCAACAAAAAATATTATGCGCCCAATAATGCGGTTTTGGTAATTGCCGGCGATATCGATCCTGTAAAGACCAAAAAGCTGGTAGAAGCCTATTTTGGTCCCATACCCAAAGGGCCGGCTATAGAACGGGTCAATATTACCGAAGATCCTGTCACAAAGGAGATTGTAGATACCGCTTACGATGCCAATATACAGATACCGGCTATTATAGCAGCTTATCGCACTCCCGGCATGAAAGCGCGTGACGCGGTAGCGCTGGATATGGCTTCGCAGATCTTAAGCGGTGGCGCCAGCAGCCGTATGTATAAAAAAATGGTAGACCGCAAAAAGAACGCTTTACAGGTAGCGGCCTTTAATTATACGCTGGAAGATTACGGCGCCTACCTCACATTTGCGCTGCCTAACGGCGATCAGAGTTTAGACAGTCTTTTGGCAGATATGGATGAAGAGGTAATAAAGCTGCAGGGCACACTTATTTCTGAAGCAGAGTTTACCAAGCTGCAAAATCAGGCGGAAAATGATTTTGTAAGCGGCAATAACACTATGATGGGCATTGCAGAAAGTCTTGCTAATGGCTATACATTTCATAGTAATACCAATTACTTAAATACAGAATTGGATTTGATCAAATCCATTACGAGGCAGGATATACAGGATGTTGCCAGGAAATACCTGAATAAAAACCAGCGCGTGGTTATTTATTATTTGCCGTCAAAAAATGAACCTGCAAAATAATTTATATGCCTGCAGGGAAAGATCTCTCTTTAAAAATAAATTGTGCGTAAAGCATCAAATAAAAAGATTATGAAGAAAATATTTATAGCATTCGCTATTCTTTTGCTATCAGTAGCGGTATTTGCGCAAACTATTGACAGAAGCAAAAAACCCAAGGCAGGTCCCGCGCCTGTTATTAAAATTGCTGATCCTGCAAAATTCGTTTTACCTAACGGCATGACGGTTCTGGTGGTAGAAAACCATAAGCTGCCTAAAGTATCTGCCAGCCTTAGCACCAATCGTGGTATCATCTTGGAAGGTGATAAAGCAGGTGTTATAAGCCTTATGGGCGGCATGCTGAACGAAGGCACCCAATCCCTTAACAAAGAACAATTTGATGAAAAAGTAGAAATGATGGGCGCCACGGTTTCTTTAAACTCCGGTGGTGGTTATGTGTCGGCACTGAACCGCTATTTCGAACCCAGCCTGATGTTGATGGCTGATGCTTTAAGAAACCCTGCATTTCAGCAGGAGCACTTCGATAAGCTGAAATCGCAGGAAATTACAGGGTTGAAAACCCAGGAGAGAAATGCAAAAGCTATCTCTTCGCGTATGGTAAGAGCGCTTTCTTATGGTAAAAACACAGCCAGCGGCGAGTTTCAAACCATCCAGACAACTGAAGCTATAACATTAAATGATGTAAAAAGTGCTTATCAAAAATACCTGAGTCCCGCCAGCAGCATCCTTACTTTTGTAGGCGATATTACCCCGGCCAGGGCTAAAGAACTCGCTACAAAAGCGTTCGGCACCTGGACGGGCAAGAAGCTGGCTATAGCCAAAGATGTACCAGTTGCCAATCCTGCAAAAACAGAAATAGACCTGATCGATGTTCCTTCAGCAGTGCAAAGCGAAATAACAGTCGGCAACCTGATCAGTAATCCCTACAGCAATCCCGACCATCATGCGCTGGTACTGGCCAACCATATATTGGGTGGCGGTGCTGAAAGCAAATTGTTCATGAACCTGCGCGAAAAACATGGCTTTACCTATGGCAGTTACAGCAATGTGGAGGCCGATCGCTACCAAAGCATGTTCGATGCTGGCGCTTCCGTTCGTAATGATAAAGTAGACAGCGCTGTCACACAGATCCTCCACGAAATAAACAATATGCGTGCCGGCAAAATCACTGCTGAAGAGCTGGCTACAGCTAAAGCGGTTTACAATGGAATATTTGCTTTGCGCATGGAAAACCCGCAGACCACTGCCAGTTATGCTACTACTATATTAATTCATAATCTGCCTAACGATTTTTATAGAACCTACCTGCAAAAAATAAATGCGGTAACAGTAGCTGACATCAAACGCGTAGCAGAAAAATATTTCAACAGTAAGGATACAAGGATCATTGTAGTGGGTAAAGCTGCGGCCGTAAAGCCCGGCCTGGAAAAACTGGGCTATCCGGTTCAACTATTTGATGCCTATGCCAACCCGGTAACTGAATCTGCTGCACCATCGGCTGCAGCGGACAAGAACATTACAGGACAGGGCGTAATTGATAAATACATTACCGCTATCGGTGGAAAAGAGGCCTTATCGAAAGTGAATACCTTAAGCTGCGATGTAAGTATGAGCGTGGGCGGACAGACATTGAACGGTTCCATGAAAAGCGCAGCACCTAATAAATCATTCATGGTGTTATCCATGGGAGGTATGACCGCTATGAAAAGGGTATTTAATGGCACAACCGGCTACAATGAGCAAATGGGGCAAAAGAAAGAAATGGGTGCAGATGAGATCGCAATGGCAGGCGATTCCAGGAGCATTTTTCCCCAGATGTACTACAATACCGACGGCTTTAAGCTGGCAGCACCGGTAATAGAGAAAGTGAACGGAGAAGAGGCCTATAAGATCGTGGTGACCAAGCCAAGCGGCAATACCAGTACAGAATACTATTCGGTAAGCACGGGGTTATTGTTAAAAGAAGACAGCAAAATAAAAGCTGCAGGACAGCAAATAGACCAATCTATGGATTACGGTAACTATACTACTGTTAACGGCATAAAACTGCCCGGAACAATGGCTCAGTCTGTAATGGGCCAGAGTTTTGAGCTGACCCTGAGCAATTATAAGATCAATGAAGGTGTTACGGATAAGGATTTTGAGTAAATGTGCTGAATATTTTTAAAAAGTGGCTGTCTCAAAAGGTGTGTCAGCCTGAGGCCCCAATAACCGCAGGTCAAGTTCTTTAAAATGACAAAGAAGAATGTCGTGCTAACAGCTTGTCGAAGCATGATTCGATTGAAGAATCACCCTTCGTCTTCCGATAGCTATCGGAACAGGGCGACATTGATTTTCATTTATTTAAACTACTTGCCATTAACAGCTTGTCGAAGGCTAATGATTTGGGTATCAATGTTTCGTCAAGCTCAATATGACAACCAAATTGACTTTTGAGACAGCCACTTTTTGATTCGGGATTATGTATGGTTACAGTGATGAGTTCAAACAGGCTTGTGCAAATAATGGATTGAATGAATGTAAAACCCAATGGCTGGCGCTTATCTCTCTTTTTTGTAGAAAAATAAAAGAATAAACGGCTTCATTCTAAAACAAACTTGTATGAAAGTTTTGCTGGCATGTTTATTATTGCCTTGCCTTGGTATAGCGCAAACAAATCGGCACTCTGTTAACGATACCATTCAAGAAGTGGAAAATCATCTAGCACCTGATATTGTTTACGGTGATGCTATTCCTGATCTGAACCTGGAACAACGTATGAAGCAAACCGGTGTCAAAGGTTTAAGTATCGCCGTCATCAAAGATTATAAAATTCATTGGGCTAAAGGATATGGATGGGCTGATGAAGCGTCCGCAATAAAAGTAAGTACAGACACAAGATTCCAGGCGGCCTCTATAAGCAAAAGTCTGAACAGTATGGGTCTGTTAAAACTCGTAGAAGAAAAAAAGATTGATCCACAGGCAGATATTAATACTTTGCTAAAAAGCTGGCAGTTCCCTTACGACTCCAATTCCGGAAAGACTAAGATCAATGTATATCATCTTTTAAGCCATACGGCCGGCCTTGGCGTCCATGGTTTCCCAGGTTATGAAAGAACGGCTGAGTTGCCTACCCTACAACAAATTTTAGATGGAAAGCCACCAGCAAATACTATGGCTGTCCGGTCGCAATTTGAAGCTGGCAGCAGGGAGCAGTACTCAGGAGGCGGTATTACTATTTCCCAGCTCATTATGGAAGATATTACAGGCAAATCTTACACTGAGTATATGCAAGAGGCCGTGTTGCAGCCATTAGGAATGACCAATAGTACTTTTGCACAACTACCTGCTGACACAATAAGCCTTGCGACGGGGTATTATTCAAATGGTCAACCTGTTAACGGAAGATATCATCTTTACCCCGAACAGGCTGCCGCCGGGTTGTGGACCACCCCGACAGATCTGGCAAAATATATTATTGAATGCCAGTTAGCATTAAAAGGGCAATCCCATAAAGTGCTGTCACAGTCTATGATGCAAACCAGAATGGCCCCTTACTTAAGTAAAGAATCCGCTTTGGGAGTAGCTATTATAAACAGGGGAGCGCAGCAATTTTTTATACACAATGGCGGAAATGAAGCGTTCCTGAGTACTGCTTATGGAACAATGGAGGGCGGGGATGGCATAGTAGTTATGATCAATGGAGAAAACTTTTCGGTAATCAGCGAATTGTTAAACAGTGTTGCCCGGGTATATAATTGGAAAGGATTTTATACGCCATCTATTAGGAAGGTAATAGCAGTTACTAAAGATCAGATGAGGTATTTTACAGGAAATTATCATTTGAAAAAGAAGGATACGCTAAAAGTTTATCTTCATGGTGAGGATCTTTACATACAACAAAGCCGGTTTCCCGGAAATCATTATAAGGTGCTGTTTATGACACCAGATGAATTTGAACTCATTGAATTGCCGAACATTCGGTTCAGGTTTTTTGCAGGTCCTGGTAAAAAGCCATCAAAAATCACCTTTATGCAAGGCGGTAAAGCCTTCGAGGCCATCCGGATTGAAAATGTGGATTAAAGAAAGAATCTCTTAAAGGCATTTACACATGTGGAAGCAGTAGCCTGAATATGTATTCTGGCTGCAAACCAATAAAGACGCAGGTTTAAAAAATATTATCATAATGAATTCATTATGATAATATTAAATAAAAAATTTTATGTGCACGGATTGATATAAAGCATCTACGGCGAAAGCTCATTAGATGCTCCATAGTTTTCGTCTATTTTGTTCATTATGATTGGGCGGTTATTACTGTAGCAAAAAAATAAATATCCAAAAAAGTTAGTTTTATTGCTAAATATATTAGCTTTGCTGTTGATAATTATTTTAGAAAGGAAATAGCGATATCGTATTTTTGATTTATGGCAAAGACAGAAAAATTACCTGAAGCAGATGTAAACAGTGAAAAGTTCAGAGCGCTTAAGCTTACCATGGAAAAAATTGACAAGGACTATGGTAAAGGCAGCGTTATGATGATGAACGAGAAAGCCGTAGAGTCCCATTCAGTGATCTCTACAGGATCCATCGGTTTGGATACAGCCTTAGGCATTGGAGGCCTGCCGCGCGGCAGGGTTATTGAAATATATGGACCGGAGTCTTCCGGTAAGACAACAGTTGCAACCCATGTAATAGCGCAGGCGCAGAAAAAAGGGGGTATGTGTGCTATTATTGACGCTGAGCATGCTTTCGACAGTGTTTATGCAAGAAAATTAGGCGTAAATGTGGATAACCTTTTAATAAGCCAGCCCGATTATGGAGAGCAGGCTTTGGAAATTGCCGACAGGCTGATACTTTCGGGCGCTTTGGATGTGGTCGTGATCGATTCTGTAGCGGCGCTGGTTCCCAAAAGTGAGCTGGAAGGCGAAATGGGCGACAGTAAAATGGGATTACATGCCCGGCTGATGAGTCAGGCGCTGCGAAAGCTTACCGCTACCATTTCTAAAACCAACACGATATGTATCTTCATCAACCAGCTTCGTGAAAAGATCGGGGTAATGTTTGGAAACCCCGAAACTACCACAGGTGGAAATGCCTTGAAGTTTTATGCTTCTGTAAGGCTGGATATCCGCCGCCAGACCCAGATAAAAGATGGAGATGAAGCAATTGGTAACCGTGTAAAAGTGAAAGTGGTAAAAAATAAAGTAGCCCCTCCGTTCCGTTCTGCTGAATTTGATATCATTTTTGGCGAAGGCATTTCCAAGACAGGGGAAATTATTGATATGGGTGTAGACCTGGCCATTATTCAAAAAAGCGGTTCCTGGTATAGCTATAATAGTGATAAACTGGGGCAGGGCCGTGATGCGGTAAAAAACCTGTTGCTGGATAACCCCGAACTGGCTACTGAAATTGAGACAAAGATCAGGGAAAAGATCGAAGAGCTGAAAAGCGCTTAATTTATTTTCTTAGATGGGTTAGTAGAGGCCGCTTCATTTTAGAAGCGGCTATTTTATTGATTAGAAGCAAGATGCTCAATCCCGGCTTGAAAATTGCAATGCTCTTTACCATGAAGATAACAAAGCCTGTTGATGAACTTATGACAAAAATGAGGGAGTATTTTACTTCCGAATCTAACTATCCTTTTAAAAATGAAGACCCGTTCCGGCTCGACTTGCTGAGCAACGCTCAAATGGAATCGCACGGCCTTCGCGTAGCTTCGCAGCACGAGGTTTTAAAAGCGAAGCAACCGGATAGATTATTAAAACGTTTGAACGATAATGAAGAGGTAATAGAAAGAGTACAGGAAATGCTTGCAGAAAGCATTAAGGAAAAACAGGCGATTGCCCCGGCGAGTGAATGGTTTTTAGATAATTTTTACCTGATAAAGGAGCAGATCAACATAGCCCGTAAACACCTCCCTAAAAAGTACAGCCAAACGTTACCTATATTGGCAAAAGGCAAATCTGCCGGCATGCCGCGGGTATATGATATTGCGCTGGAAATAATTTCGCACAGCGACGGAAGAATAGATGTGGCCAACCTTACTTCTTTTATAGGAGGCTACCAGTCAAAAAATGTGCTTACCCTCGGGGAGTTATGGGCTATACCCATTATGCTTCGTTTTGCCATTATTGAAAATATAAGGCGCATTGCCTCCCGCATTGCCATCGACCGCCTGGACAAAAATGAGGCTGTTTTCTGGGCCGAAGAGTTTATAAAAATTGCCCAGAAAGAGCCCCGGAATATTATTATCACCACCGCCGAAATGGCTAAAAGCAATATACACCTTAACAGCGCTTTTGTTGCTGAATTTACAAGGCGTATGCAGGGAAAAGGGCAGGGGCTTGCAATACCATTGTCATGGATAGAGCAGCAGCTTTCCGATACGGGTCATTCGGTTGCTGAGCTGGTAAGTATTCATAATCAGAGCCAGGCCGCCGACCAGGTTTCGATGCGTAACAGTATTGAAAGCATTCGCCTGTTAAAAACCACGGAGTGGAAAGATTTTGTGGAGAATGTCAGTGTAGTGGAAAAGATCCTGTACCAGGATATAACCGGTACTTATCCTTTGATGGATTTTGTTACCCGCGACTGCTACCGGCATGTAGTAGAATGGATAGGAAAGAAATCAAAACGGCCTGAGCATGAAATTGCTGCTTTGGCTATTGATCTTTCTCGAAATGCAAAGGCCGCAGGGCGTCCCGAATGTCAGCATCATGTAGGTTATTTCCTGGTTAATAAAGGAAAGGACGATCTGGTCAAAGCAGCCTTTGCCGAGCTGACTTTTGCCGACCATCTTAAAGTATTCTTCAGAAAAAACAGGTTGCCGCTATATGCCGGCTCAACTTTTTTATTTGCCTTCACCTTAGGTATCTTGTTAAGCTTTACTGTTTATGCGCAAAGCCACGAACTATGGATGGCTATTATTACAGGTATTTTATGCTTTATTATTTTAGGTCAGTTCGCAACCGTACTTATTAACTGGCTTTCCACTCTTTTAGTAAAGCCAAAATTTTTGCCCAAACTTGATTTTTCGGATCATATACCTGCGGCGTATAGTACCGTGGTTGCGGTTCCCTGCCTTATCACCAGTAAAGCAGGAATTGAGGAACTCGTCAGCGATCTGGAAGTACGTTATCTTTCTAACCCGCAAGAGAATCTTTTCTACTGCTTGCTTATCGATTTTGCCGATGCTCCGCAGGAGCACATGCCGGAGGATGAAGCCCTGCTTTCTTTTGTAAAAGAAGAAATAGAGTTGCTGAATCTGAAGTATAAAAAACACAGGGATGGAGATAAATTCTTTTTGATGCATCGCCCGCGCAAATGGAACAGGTATGAGAAGGTATGGATGAGTTATGAACGGAAAAGAGGTAAACTGGGAGAATTAAACAGCTTGCTAAAGAATACAGGGCATCACGATTTTTCACTGGTAGTAGGTAACATTGCAGTGCTGGCTGATGTAAAATATGTTATTACTTTAGATGCAGACACTTTATTGCCACGCGAATCCGCATGGAAAATGATTGCTACCATGGCACACCCGTTAAATCAGCCGGTGATCGATCATAAAAAGAACCGGGTGGTAGCTGGCTATGGTATTTTACAACCCCGTACTGCCATTAATCTTCCCGGTAAAAACAGCTCTGTATACGCCCGGATGCATAGCAACGATTCGGGGCTGGATCCTTATACGCAGCTGGTTTCCGATGTGTACCAGGATCTGTTTGAAGAAGGATCTTTTATTGGTAAGGGCATTTATGATATTGAGGTTTTTGAAAAAGTGCTGGGTAAAGCATTTCCAGAAAACCGCATTTTAAGTCATGATTTGCTGGAAGGTTCTTATGTGCGTTCAGGATTACTGACCGATGTGCAATTGTTTGAAGATTATCCCGAAACTTATTGGGCAGATGTTAGCCGTCGCCATCGCTGGATACGGGGCGATTGGCAAATTGCTACATGGGGCCTGCCATTTGCTCCCGATGCGAAAAACCGGCTGAGAAGAAATTATATTTCCTCG
This sequence comes from Niabella aquatica, assembly GCF_054779315.1. Taxonomy (NCBI): domain Bacteria; kingdom Pseudomonadati; phylum Bacteroidota; class Chitinophagia; order Chitinophagales; family Chitinophagaceae; genus Niabella; species Niabella aquatica. Next base: position 208,878 of record NZ_BAAGYM010000020.1, on the reverse strand, counting down.
CTATCTAAATGGAAGATATGGGATAATATTAAGCGAAGCCTGGTAATGCCTGCTATGTTGCTTTTACTGGCGCTTGTGTGGCTGGTGCTTCCTGCTCCTGTTTTGTGGATCACAGGTTTTGTGGTGTTCTGGTTCCTGATGCCGCTGGTAAGCGGTCTGCTGCAACTAAGCAGCAACTCCGGAGATTTAGACAGAAGATCTCATATAGCAGAAGTATGGGATTCTTTTAAAAAAAATGTAGTACAGGTATTGTATAACATTACAGTACTCCCTTTTGAAGCCCTTAAAAATGCAGACGCCATATTTTTAGCTAACTGGAGGATGCTTTTTTCAAAAAGAAATTTGTTGCAATGGACACCCTATGCAGCACAAAGATCACGGGGTAAAAAAACGGTGGCAGACGCGTATAGGTATATGTGGCAGGCCGTTGTTGTAGTGCTGATATTGGCTGCGCTGATCATTATTTTTAAACCCTCCTCTCTTTTTATCGCTGCCCCGTTTTTGATAGTATGGCTGTTATCGCCGGTTGTTGCATGGTCAGTAAGTAAGCAGCGTACTAAAAAGGACTTCAGCATTTCGGGCGCTGAAGCGGAGTTCCTGCAGGTGATCAGCCGTAAAACATGGGCCTTTTTCGAGGATTTTGTAGTAGCCGAAGATCACTTCCTGCCGCCCGATAATTTCCAGGAAAAACCTGTTGCTGCTGTTGCGCACCGCACCTCGCCCACCAATATAGGCCTTTCATGCCTGGTGAACTTATCCGCTTATGATTTTGGCTATATCACACTTTGTGAGCTGGTTGATCGTACCCAGAAAACCTTCAATTCATTAAATGATATGGAACGTTATAAAGGGCATTTTTATAATTGGTACGACACCACGCACCTGCAACCTTTATATCCAAAATATATATCAGCTGTTGATAGTGGAAATTTTGTAGGCAATATGATTGTACTAAGGCAGGGATTGCTTGAACTGCCCTATAGTAAAATTTTCTCTAACCGGTTGTATGAAGGGCTGAAACATACATGGCAGACGGCAAAGAGCTATAATGTTCAAAACAGCAGTTTGTTTGCAGAGGTAGAAAAATACCTGGGTCAGCTATCCACAGGCCCTGAAGCATCGCTTCACGGGCATAAAATGCATATGGAGCAGTTGCTCCGCTACATGCCGGAATTAAAAGCAGACAAAGTAATTGCAGCAAATGAAACCACTCTGTTTTGGTTAGCTAAATTTGAGGCCCAGGTGAAAGATGCTTTAAATTCATTTGCTATTTTAACGCCCTGGGTCGATCTGCTGCCGGTTATGCAGGGTTTTGATGCATTACAGCCCCTCGAATCCGTTCCTGTGCTTAACGAGATCAGTGATTTAGCAGCATCTTTATTGCCCATAACCCAAAACTTAATGCTGGAGACTGACGATGATGAAAAAAGATCATGGCTGGAAAAAGTATATAAAGCGCTCAAAACCGCTGCCAGTCATGCTTTAGAGAAGCTTAGCAAGATTGAAAAGCTTTCCAATGAGTGTAGCGGATTTGCTGATGTTGAATATGATTTCCTGTATGATGCATCCAAGCATCTTTTTCATATAGGTTATAATGTAAGTGAAGATGTTAAAGATAAAAGCTATTACGATATACTGGCATCTGAGGCGAGACTGGGAATTTATACAGCCATAGCGCAGGGAAAGATATCTCAGGACAGCTGGTTCGCTTTGGGAAGGCTCATAACCAATGAAGGCACTGCCCCGGTATTGCTTTCCTGGAGCGGCTCTATGTTTGAATACCTCATGCCCGATCTGGTAATGCCTTCGTACGAAAATACTTTACTCGAAAAAACGGCAAGAGGCGTTATTCTGAACCAGATAGATTATGGCAGGCGCAAAGAAATACCCTGGGGCATTTCAGAATCGGGCTATAACCTTGTAGATGCCCATCTGAATTATCAGTACCAGGCATTTGGTGTGCCGGGGCTGGGCTTAAAACGCGGGCTGGGGCAGGATTTGGTAATAGCGCCTTATGCTACCCTGTTATCTTTGATGTTTGATACCGGTGCCGCGCTGAAGAACCTGCTGGTGCTATCCAAAGATGGCTTTGAAGGTAAATACGGCTTTTATGAAGCGGTTGATTATACCCCTTCAAGAATGCCGAGAGGGGAATCCCATGTTATTATCCGCTCATTTATGGCACACCACCAGGGTATGAGCTTTTTATCGCTGGCGCGCGTGTTGCTGGGTGAAAAGATGCAGCAAAGATTTGAGCGCGATCCGCAACTGCAGTCGGCGCTTCTTTTGTTAAAAGAAAAAGCACCGAAAGCTACCAACTATTATACACAGGATGATAGTGCAACCGGAAAGGTGATATCCAGCCATGAATCCCACATCAGGGTTATCAATACACCCCGTACATCTATACCCGAAGTTCAGCTGCTTTCCAACGGCAGGTACCATGTAGCCATTACCAATGCAGGGGGTAGTTACGGCCGGTGGAAAAATATAGCTGTAACCCGCTGGCGCGAAGATGTAACCAAAGATAACTGGGGTACATTTTGCTATATAAAAGATCTCACCACTGACGAGTTATGGTCGAACACATACCAGCCTACAAAAAAAAGATTAAATATAGATGAAACTATTTTTTCACAGGGTCATGTAGAGTTCAGACGGGTAAGCAATGATTTTGAAACAAAGACGGATATAGTAGTTTCTCCGGAGGATGATGTTTCAATAAGAAGAATAAAGATTACCAATAAAAGCAATGCGGTCAAAACCCTGGAAGTTACAGGTTATACAGAAGTAGTGATTGCTCCGCAGGCAGCAGATGAAGCACACCCTGCATTTAGTAACCTGTTCGTTCAAACAAAGATCAGTGAAGAGGCCAATGCCATTGTATGTACCCGCAGGGCACGGTCTAAAGATGAGCAGCCCCCTTGGATGTTCTTCATGATGTCGCTGACCGGTTCAGCCCAGGAAGAAGTGTCTTTTGAAAGCGACCGGATGCGTTTTATTGGAAGGACAAAAACCCTGGCGGCACCCCTGGCTGTAAAGCAAAGCGGGGTATTATCCGGTACAGAAGGGTCTGTTTTAGATCCGGTTGCTGCCATAAAATATAAAACCACTTTAAAGCCGCGCCAGACCGCCATCTTTGAGATTATTATCGGTATTACAGAAACACAGGAAAAAAGCCAGCAGCTGATCGGTAAGTACCGGGATACACATCTTAAGAACCGCGCTTTTGAATTATCGTGGACGCATAGCCAGGTTTTACTAAGGCAGATCAATGCAAGTGAATCAGAGGCCCAGTTATTTAACTCAATGGCAGGCCATATATTATACGCTAATGCCACACACAGGGCTGAAGCGAATATTATTGCCAGCAACCGGAAAGGCCAGGCTGGCTTATGGGGATATTCCATATCAGGTGATCTGCCTGTTGTACTGGTGAGGGTTCAGGATAGTGAAAATACTGCTTTGGTAAGGCAGTTGATAAAAGCCCACACCTATTGGCGTATGAAAGGGCTTGCAGTCGATCTTGTGATCTGGAACGATGATTTTGGAACTTACCGGCAATTGCTGCACGACCAGATCATGGGCTTTGTAACTGCTATAAGCGGCTCTGTGGTAGATCAGCCGGGCGGTATATATATCCGCCAGGGCGACCAGCTGACAACCGAAGACCGGGTACTGTTTCAAACAGTGGCCAGGCTGATCTTTACAGATAAGGGCGGTTCCCTGCAGGAACAAATGGCCCGGCAAAAACCTGCCAGGATTTTGCCGCCTGCGCTTAAGGTTACGACAGAAAATGTTACCGACGCTGATCTGAATGTTGAATTGCCTCCTGATCTTATTTTCAATAACGGAACCGGTGGTTTCACCCCTGATGGAAAAGAGTATTTTATCCTCACCACTCCCGAACAAACCTCACCGGCGCCCTGGGTAAATATTATGGCTAATGCAGAGTTTGGCACCATGATGTCGGAAAGCGGATCGGGATATAGCTGGGCCGAGAATGCCCATTCGTACAGGCTTTCTCCCTGGAAAAATGACCCTGTTTCGGATAAAACCGGCGAAGCTTTTTATATAAGGGACGAAATAAGCGGCAGGTACTGGTCGCCCTCTCCTTTGCCTTGTAGCAGCGGCAGGCCATATATTGCAAGAAATGGTTTTGGCTACACCGTGTACGAGCATATCGCCTTTGGTATTAAATCAGAGATGTGGGTGTTTGTTGATGCCTCCGATGCAATAAAGTTTAGCATCATACGGGTGAAGAATCTGTCGGCCAGGCAAAGAAAGCTTTCCGTTACAGGTTATATAGAATGGGTTTTGGGAGATGCTGCTACCAATACAAAGATGCATGTTGTAACAGAAAAAGACCTGGAAACCGGAGTAATATTTGCACGGAATCATTATAACAGCACTTTTGCGGAAAGAATATCTTTTTTTGATGCGGATGGAAATAGCAGGTCCTATACCTGCGACCGTACAGAATTTATTGGCAGGAACGGGTCGCTGGCAGCACCGGAAGCATTGATACGGGAAAAGCTGTCGAACAAATATGGTGCTGCGCTTGATCCCTGTACAGCAATACAGATCGGCGTAGAGCTGATGCCGGATGAGGAGCAGGAGGTAGTATTCCGCTTAGGCAGTGCCAGATCAGAACATGATACAAGGTTGCTGGCTTTAAAATATAAAAATGTCCAGTCTGTACAGGAAGCCCAATCGAAGGTGCACGATATGTGGAACCAGGTTTTGGGAAATGTATATATTAAGACTCCGGATGAGGCCTTTAATGTTTTAACCAATGGCTGGCTCGTGTACCAGACCCTGGCCTGCCGTGTTTGGGGCCGCAGTGGCTTTTACCAGTCGGGTGGGGCATTTGGTTTCAGGGATCAGTTGCAGGATGTGCTGGCATTGATGCATACCAGGCCCGATGTAACAAGGGCCCAGATTTTATTGGCAGCTTCACGTCAGTTTAAAGAGGGCGATGTACAGCATTGGTGGCATCCGCCTACAGGACGCGGAGTACGCACTACCTGCTCTGATGACTACCTGTGGCTGCCTTATGTTACAGCCCGTTATATTGAGGCTACAGCAGATAGTGCGGTTCTGGATGAATATGTTTCATACATAGAGGGAAGGCCACTGCGTCCTGATGAAGAAAGCTATTATGATCTGCCCGTATTTCTGAATGATTGGGAATCTATATATAACCACTGTAAACGCGCTATCAACTTCGGGTTAAAATTTGGGATACATGGATTGCCTTTAATAGGTTCAGGAGATTGGAATGATGGTATGGATAAAGTAGGCGCTCATGGTAAAGGGGAGAGCGTATGGCTGGGATTCTTCCTTTATGATGTACTGAAGAAATTTGCTGTGATTGCAGATGATTATGGTGATAAGGAGTTTCATATCAAATGCATCAGTGAAGCAGAAAAACTGAAAGAAAATATCAATCAGAATGCCTGGGATGGAGAATGGTATCGCCGTGCCTATTTTGATGACGGCACACCGCTGGGGTCTGCTGAAAATGAGGAATGCCGGATAGATTCTATTTCTCAGAGCTGGTCAGTTATTTCGGGTGCAGGAGAACCGGAGCATATAAAAAAGGCAATGGTATCCCTGAATGAGCATTTAATTGACAGGAAGCATGGTATTATAAAATTACTCACTCCTGCATTCGATAAGTCGGATCTTTATCCGGGCTATATCAAGGGTTATGTACCGGGCGTAAGAGAGAACGGCGGGCAATATACCCATGCCGCTATATGGACTATGATGGCTTTTGCTATGATAAAAGATAATGAACGGGTTTGGGAATTGTTTTCTATGGTAAACCCGGTGAACCATGCTGCAGGCCGCAGCGAAATGCAGCAGTATAAGGTAGAACCTTATGTAATGGCTGCTGATGTGTATGGTGTAGCACCGCACGAAGGCCGCGGGGGATGGACCTGGTATACAGGCTCTGCAGGCTGGACCTACCAGTTGGCATTAGAGCATATACTGGGCTTGCAGCGTAAAGGTAATGAGCTGCATATCAATCCCTGTATACCCGATAGCTGGCCAGGCTTTGAGCTGAATTACAGGTTTGGGAGCGCGATTTATCAGATCAAGATAATCAATCGCAAAAAAGACGAGAGGACGATTACATTAAATATTGATGGGGAATTGGTTATGGATCAATTTCTATTATTACAGGATGACGGGCAGGCGCACCACGTAACAGTAGAAATTTAGTGTTGGTGCTGTTTATTGATTGAGGCTGTCTCAGAAGTCCGAGACAGCCTCTTTTTATTCGGTAAGGTAATGGAGTGTGTTATCAAATACGCGATTCTCAGAGTCTTCAAAAACCTTTTGATACACGCTCGGAAGTAATTGTAAAGGCATTTTTTTGATGGGTCGTACGCGTCAGCCCTGTACTTTTCGAGGCGACTTCGTATCGTAAATAGTATTCTTGCAGGATAGTAACACTACTGCGGTAAGCTGTATTTTAAGGCGCAGGCTACAGATGCACTATCTTGCATCAATAGTAAAATGATTGCTTGTTGCAAATTTAGCCTGTGCCGACTGTAAATTATCCATAACCGCCTGCTGGCCATTAATGGTTTTAGTCATTTCTTCAGCCGCTTTCATTCGCTCCTCTTCCGTTTTTGCTTCCCCTATTTTCCTGTAAGCGGTATAAATGCTTTTGATATATTCAAAATACCTGGTGGCTACTATTTTAAAATCCTCAGCTCCATGGCCTACCGGCTCCATTTTTTGCAGCGCATTAATCCTTATATCAATAGTATCCTCCATGGCTTTAGCCGACCTGGCAATTCCTTCAAAATCCTGTTTATCTCCCCTTGCCTTAATGGTCGCTTCAGTGGTTAAAAGGGGTTCAGACATAGTTTCTTCCAGCGCTATAATCTTTTCATAATACTCGCTTGCTGTTTGAGGTGCATTGCCTGTATCAGCTGATTTCGTTTTGCATGCTGCAATAGTTATTGCGAAAAACAGAACACCTGCTACTATCTTTTTCATTGTATCTATTTTGTTGAACATATAAAAACTCAAATTGTATGCCTTAAAAGATAAAGATATTTTAAATCTGCTATATTGCTATCAATATATGCTTAGTGAATAACAGGCATTTTCTATTGCTATGGCAGTTAATAAAAATAGTTAAGGGTACACCCTGGTTTACAATGCGCCTTTTCGCAATCGTTTGCGTGGTTTATCGGCTGGTTAGGCTTTTATTCATTTATTTTTGAATGGTACGGTTGCAACGCTATTCTGCGACCTTATTCTTCAGCTTTTATAAAATTGAAATGATGATTAAAAAAACGCTTGCCACGCTACTGATCTTTTCCTGCTTCTTGGTAGCGGACGCCCAATACAGCTGGAATAGCCTGCCTGTTGTAAAGCAGACTTCTTTTAAAGCAGACAGTTTTAATATAGTAAAATACGGAGCAGTATCTGGGGGAACAGCGCTGAATACCGCCAGTATAGCCAAAGCCATAGATGCCTGTAACAGCAATGGGGGCGGAGTAGTAGTGATACCTTTCGGGATATGGTTAACCGGCCCGCTTCAGTTAAAGAGCAATGTTAACCTGTATGTGCAGAAAGGGGCGATGTTGCTGTTTACAACCGATAAAAGCCAGTACGAGATCGTAGCCGGCAGTTATGAGGGAAGAAGCTCCGCGCGTAATCAATCGCCGATATGGGCTAAGAACGCCGAAAATATTGCTGTTACCGGAGGTGGTGTGATTGATGGTAATGGTGATGTATGGCGTGGTTTGACAAAGTCTGCGGTTACCGAATCTTTCTGGAACAACAGGGTGAGGTCCGGCGGGGTACTAAGTACGGATGGCAAAAGATGGTACCCGTCAGAGCAGTTTAAACAAGCCAGCGAAGGAAAGCACAGCATGTTGCTGGAGCCGGGTAAAAAGCTGGAAGATTTTGCCGGTATGAAAGATTTTTTACGTCCCAACCTGCTGGTGCTCACTGCATGTAAACGCATTTTGCTGGAAGGGGTAACCTTCCAGAACTCGGGTGCCTGGAACTTGCATCCTTTAATGAGCGAAGATCTCATTATCCGGAACGTAACTATAAAAAACCCTGAGTATGCTCACAATGGCGATGGCTTAGATATTGAATCCTGTAAAAACTTTATTGTGGAAAATTGTGTATTTGATGTAGGAGATGATGCTATCTGTATTAAATCCGGCAAAGACGGGGAAGGACGCAGGCGGGCCATGCCCACTCAAAATGGAATTATAAGAAATAACCTGGTTTATAAAGGGCATGGGGGCGTTGTAGTGGGTAGTGAAATGAGTGGCGGCGCTAACAATATTTTTATCGAGAACTGCATTTTTGCAGGTACAGATAAAGGGTTGCGCTTTAAATCAACCCGCGGACGTGGCGGGCTGGTAGAGAAAATATATGCCCGTAATATACAGATGAGAGATATAGTGCAGGAAGCAATATTTTTTGATATGACCTATGCTGTAACTTTCGCTACTGATGGCGTAAGAAAGATTGATACTACGTTTGGCGAAACTACACCGGTGTTCCGCGATATGCAGTTTGAGAATATTATCTGCGAGGGTGCTAAAAAAGGTATTTTTATACGCGGTCTTCCGGAAGCACCTATACAAAACATACGTATTAAAAATACACAGCTTTTTACAGATATTGGAGCAGAGCTTATATTGAGTGATAATATACTTCTTGAAAATGTAAAGTTGGAAAGCAAAAAGAAAGACCCTGTTATTGCAATAGACAACAGCTCCCGAATCAAAATTACAGGCGTTGCTTATCCTGCCGATACCCGGGTATTGTTGAGCGCTTCGGGTAAAAACACCCGGAATGTTCTTATTGAGAAGATCGGGCTAAATGCAAATACCAAATTGATTCATGTTGCCGCAGAAGTAGGAAGGAAAGAAGTGACGTTAAGATAGCTGGAATAGCCGGTATGATCTGGCTATCCCAAGTCTACTTTAAAAGGAACTTTTTTAGGAGGAAGGCATTGCTTATCATCGCAGGTTTGATAAGTAACAGTACCGGAAATATTGGTTTTGGCTGCTGCCTTAAGCGTTACTTTTTGCACAAAAGTTACTGTTTTAGAATACTGGTTAGCGCTCGCACCGATAGTTGCATCGTGAAATTTTTGCATTTTACCAATTTCTGCAATTTTGCCGGTTAAGGTAACTAAAGGATTGGCGGTAAAAGCAATTTGAGTAGGTATACTAATGGCATCGGCGGGTTGTGTTTGCGAATATAAATGCCATCCGCTTTGCATAACTGCCGTCATGTGCACTTCGTAAATCTTGTCAGATATTTTCTTACTGGAGAATTTCCAGCTTACAGGATTTAGCTGCGCCTGCGCCAACGCTGCTGTTAATACAGCTGCCCATACAAATAACAATTTTTTCATCTTTCGTTTTTTACTGAATTAGATTTAAACTGATGATGGAATACTTTATACAGATGCTTTTCTCAGTCCGAAGGTTGTGTCACCAACGCATCTGTCTCATAATAAAATAAGCCTTGCAAAGGTAATATTTTTTGTATACGGATGATTAATACCACATATTACTGTACAACTGGCAGGATATAATAAAAATAACGGTTAGCCAGAAAGATATTTTTGGGTAGAGCTTCAGCTCTGCGTTCAGGTAGCCGTAGCCATGAAAAGCAGCTGCGGGCACTAATGTCAGTATCATATTTTCCGAGGTTTTCTCAATATCAAACAAGGCTGTTGCTATACTGATAACCAGGTACCAGATAACCAGATACCATCCTTTTCTTATATGAAAAAGCATTTTAGCCGAATTGGCCTGCATATAGTAAATTCCTGCCAGCAATGGTGCCAGCAGGAAGAACAGCGCCCCGGCATGCCAGAGGGAATATTTGATCTGCGAGCCGAGAAAGGAAAGATGATAAAAATAGGACGGTACACTGGCCTGATCAGATAAAAACAGGTGTGCCGCATAAAAATAATAGGGAGCAGTGAGCCCTAACAACAATACCATCCATTCAGAAAACCTGAAAGGCCTTAAAATGGCTAATGCTAAAAATGCCCATACTGTAAAAAATAAGGCAGGTAAAAAGAACAGGGAGGCCAGCCCTATCAGCAAAGCGCCATTAAAAATATTATTTTTATTATTATAGGATTTGTAGAACAATGTAAACGCAGTTAATAGCAACAAAGAAGCTACCAGGTTAGCAGAAAGTAAATTAAAAGAGGGTAAAAAGGAAGTGATGAGCATATAAGCCATTGCAGTCAGGTAATTAGACCTGTTCATCAGCCTTTCTGTATTAATAAAATTGTTTAAAATAAAGGCAATAAGCAGGTTAAGCGCAAAAGCTATAGCGGCAAAGCAAAACGGGCTGCCATGAGAGATATTTTTAAGAAAAGTGATCATACCCGTATAAAAAGCTCCGTCACTATCTTTTATAATGAAGCCTTTATCATGAAAGAAGGCAGGCAGCTTTATAAATATGCCCAGCATAAAAAGCAATACGATATTGCCCGGGTTTTTTTGACTGAACACGCCTGTCATGAGCAGTGGTAATTTTGGCAAAAGTAAACGGAATGCAGCATTTATAAAAGTAAAGGTTTGTGTGAAGGGATATGGTGGTTTTCCCTGTCTTTATTGCCGCACACCTAGCTACCTGCTAAGAAAAATCTTGGACATAATAGTGAACGGTGGGTAAAACGGTATTCACTCACCAATGATAATTCTCCTGAAATACAGAAACTTGTAATTACTTTTAATTCTTATAAAAGTGTAAAACGGGGTCTTATAACTCTACCCTGGCAAAGGAGATGTTTCTTTTATAAGAGTAGGGAATGATGATTTCTTTGGCCCCGGTTCGTTTGCCGTATTTAGGCATAAAGTCAATTCTTTTATCCTTGGCTTTTATAGGCTGTCCTTCTGTAACCGTTCCATCGTTGTTAATAATAATATTTTCGAGATCGGATACTTTACCCGAATTATTCATCAGAAAATACATGCTGCTGCTGTATGGCAATACCTGGTAAGAAATGCTTCCATCGGTATTATTTTCGCGTTGTGATTTTACAATCACATTGTCCCATGTTTTATTCCCTTCCTTGTCAAAAGAAATAATGGCCATATTACCTGCATTGAATTGCTGGGAGCCGCCGCCCCAGCCTGGGCCGCCCCATCCGGGTCCCCACCAATAGCTACGGTAAAAGAAGGGTGAATAATAAGAATAAGGCCACCAGCCGCCCCAACGACCCCAGCCCCAGCTCCATCCGGGTCCCCAGCCACCCCACATTCCGCCCCATCCGCCGCTCCAGTAAGGGCCACCCCAAAATCCCCAGCGATCCCAGTTGTTTGTATTATATAAAGCTTCGGACGCTACCGTAAAGCTGCCATCGCCATGTACAATAATATTATTGATAAAAAAGTGGTTAAAAGCATTTTTCCCCGACCGTCCTGTGGCCTTTTTCTTCAGCTCATCGTTAAATAAAGCCGTTTTTTCAAAAATTATATTGCCGGAATTTTTTTGAATGCCGCATACATACAGCCCATCAATATCCCCGCGTTTCCGGGTGCTATAAAATGATGAAAGTAAATAACGCCCATTCATATCATCTGTCATCAGCTTTATATCGTCCAGGAAAAGATCATTGATATTCAACCTGTGCTCCCGGTACTCATCACTGTCGGCCGGTTTCTCAATTAAGGAGGCGTCTACAATATTGCCATTGGCCTGGCGGTGATATTTTATAAAAGCATAGCTTCCGTCGTTGGCAACACTATGTCCTGTTAAATAGTCACCTTTGTATTCCATGGGCACCGAGAAACGGCTTTCAGCAATGGTCTGCAGGCTTCCATCAAACAGCAGGGTGGTAAAACGGAACAGACTTCTGTCCTTCTTATTAATTTTGAAAACTATAAGCTTACTCCTGTCGTTGCTGCTGGCAATACTGTAAATTTTATTTTCTGCTTTATAGGCGATCATTGTAGTATCTAATAAAACCGGTTCGTTCAAAATGCGGCCGTTGGCCTCAATCTGCAATGCCTTTAAATATACTACATCATCCTCCTGGTACTGATATAAAAGATAGTAATTACGTTCACTGCTGTAAAAACTGATATCCAGCAACATATTCTGTTTAGGTAAAACAGTAATGGGAATGTCCTCGCGCAGGCTCATATTATAATCATAAACCGAAATACGGTGGATTCCTTTAACTTCTTTGTACACCAGATAATTGTCGGCGGCCTTTCCTAATATTTCAAAATTCATACGCGCTACATCCCCTTTACTCATATCGGCATAGGTAATAGTTTGGGCATAAAGAGCGGCACACAAAAGGGTAAAGGCAAATACGGATAAAAATTTAAGTTTCATCAGTTTATTTTTTATACCCGGCGGATAATACCGGTCGGGCGGGTTTTTAATGGCCGGATGCCCGCCTGACCGTACGTTCGCCTGTTCCGGTACGTACAAGGTCAGGGAGCGACCTGTAATCACTATTTTCCTTCTCCGAAAGCTCTCTGAAAGAGAGCCTCAAGTATTTGAAGGATGTCAAAGTTTTTACAGGTACGTTTCATCAATCCACCAATTTCTGGTATAAAGTTACATATACCGTGATTATCAATAAAGAACCATAGGGTTATCTGCAAATTATAACTTTTCCTTTCAAAATATAAGGGTTTAATATGAAAATAAAGTTTTTTTTCATTTAATAGGATTTGTATAACCTTTGTACTTTATTTAAACTTTAACCTGTCTTAGTTGGTGAAATCTCATACTAATAAGGCAACTGCAGCAGGGCTGCTCGTTGCTTTAGGTATTATTTTCGGCGATATTGGAACATCACCCCTGTATGTGTTTAATGCTATTATCGGCAACCGGCAAATAACCGAACAGCTTATTGTTGGTACGTTGTCCTGCATTATCTGGACGCTTACATTGCAGACCACCATTAAGTATGTGGTCTTGATATTGCGCGCAGATAATAGAGGAGAGGGGGGGACTTTTGCTTTGTATGCCCTGGTACGACGGCGCCGGAAATGGCTGGTATTACCGGCAATGATTGGGGGAGCTGCGCTGATAGCCGATGGCATTATAACCCCGCCTATGACCATCACCTCTGCTATTGAGGGGCTGAAAATACTGCCGGAGCTTAAAGAAATGCCTACGAAAACGATTGTATGGATCGTACTGGGTATTTTATCTGCCTTCTTCTTTCTGCAACAGTTTGGCACCGCGTCTATTGGAAGGGTATTCGGCCCTATTATGTTTATATGGTTCACCATGCTGGCTGTATTTGGAGCGTTACATATTACTGATGATATTACTATATTCAGGGCATTAAGCCCGTATTACGCGATTGATTTTTTAATTAATTATCCCCATGGTTTCTGGCTGCTGGGTGCCGTTTTTCTTTGTACAACAGGCGCCGAAGCTTTATATAGCGACCTGGGACATTGCGGGCGTGAGAACATCCGTTACTCCTGGATGTATGTAAAGCTGTGTTTATTGCTTAATTATTTTGGTCAGGGCGGATATCTGCTTTCACATCATACCGGGAAAATAATTACAGAAACCGTAAGAAATAACCAGGGAATTAACGCCTTTTTCAACCTCATGCCCGAATGGTTTATTGTGCCGGGCGTATTGATTGCCACAACAGCAGCCATTATAGCCAGCCAGGCCATGCTTTCGGGGGCCTATACTTTGATCAGCGAGGCGATCCGCTTAAACCTCTGGCCTAAACTTCGGATACGTTATCCATCAGAGGCCAAAGGGCAGCTATTTATACCAGCTGTAAATACTATTTTATTTACAGGCTGCGTATTTGTGGTACTGTATTTTCAAAAATCTTCAAGAATGGAGGCGGCTTACGGGCTGGCTATTATTGTAACAATGATAACCACTACCATTCTGTTCGCCAATTACCTGGTATTAAAAAGAGTAGATAAAAGGCTGGTATATGTTTTTCTCATCAGCTTTTTTATTGTAGAAACCGCATACCTGGTAGCTTTAATGGAAAAATTTCCGCACGGAGGTTATATTACTTTAATGATAGGGGGGCTTATGTTCCTGGTAATGTATGTCTGGTTCCGGGCAAGAAAGATCAAGAACCGTTATGTGGAGTTCGTACGTATGGAGCATTATATTTCCAAGATCCAGGAGCTGAGCAACGACAAAAGTGTGGCCAAGTATGCCACGCATCTGATTTACCTCACCAGTGCCGACAATCCTAAAGAAATAGAGCATAAGATCATTTATTCCATTTTGAACAGGAAGCCTAAACGGGCCGATATTTACTGGTTTGTACATGTAGATACGGTTGATGATCCTTATACATCAGAGTATAAGGTAGAACATATTATTCCTAACGATATCATTCGTATAGACTTTAAGTTGGGATTCAGGGTGCAGCCACGCATCAACCTGTTGTTTAAAAAAGTGGTGGAAGACCTGGTTCAGAATAAGGAAGTGAATATTATGAGCCGTTACGAAAGCTTGGCCAGCAGCAATACCGTTGGTGATTTTCAGTTCATGGTAATGGAAAAATACCTGAGCCTGGAGAATGAGCTGCCTTTTATTGAAAAGATGATCATGAAGCTGCATTTCTGGATAAAGAATATCAGCCTGTCTGAAGAAAAGAATTTTGGTCTTGATCTGTCGAATGTTACGGTAGAAAAGTTCCCGCTGATTGTAGCGCCGGTTACCAATATAAAGCTTACCCGGGTGGAGTAGGAAACAGATCATAGATCACAGATGACATTTGATACGATAACAAGGTATGTTCATGGTCTTTGCCTTCATCTGTCCGCTTCATTCGCCGCCCTGATATCTTCTATCCGCATCTGCAGAGATTTTTTCCCGTTCCATTCATTTTCAACTATTTTGAAAGCTATATCAAATGGCTGGCGGGAGGCTACGGTATTAAATTTGTCGGCCATATTAAAGCCAATACCGGTCAGTGTTATATCATTTTGCTTCACTACTACACGCAGGTGGTTTTCTTTTACAATTTTGCTGAAACCTGTGTCAACAACATTGCGTGCAATAAATACAGGCGTCATATTTTCCGGACCAAAAGGTTCCATCTGGCAAAGGATATGATAGAAGGCCGGGGTTATATCTTTAAAAGAAATTTCGGTATTAATAATAATTTTAGGAACTAATGACTCTTCTTTTATTGTGGCCGATACTACTTCTTCAAATTTGTTTCTGAAAGCATCTATATTTTGTTTTTCGAGGGTAAGTCCTGCGGCAGCAAAATGCCCTCCATAAGCAAGCAAATATTCCCGGCAGGCATGTATGGCCTCGTATAAATTAAAACCCGGAACACTCCTGGCGCTTCCTGATGCATAATCACCGCTTTCTGTTAAAACAACCGTTGGTTTATAATGCCGTTCAATGAGCCTGGAAGCTACAATCCCCACCACTCCCTTGTGCCAGTGGCTTTGATAAACCACGGTGGATCTTTGTTCTACCCATTGCTGGTTTTGGGATATCAGTTCCAATGCTTCGGCTGTAATGCCCGAGTCAGCTTCTTTCCTGTTGCTGTTATCACTGTGTAATAAAATGGCATAATACTGGGCTTCTTCATTGCCGGAAGCAATAAAGAGTTGCACGGCCTTAATAGCATCGTCCATGCGGCCGGCAGCATTTACCCGGGGCGCTATCATAAATACCAGGTCGTCTATATGCAGCGGTCGTTTAGCTCCACTAAGAATGGCCAGCGCTTCAATGCCCAGGTTGGGATTTTCGTTAGCCTTTTTTAATCCGTAAAATGCAAGCACCCTGTTTTCCCCGGTTATAGGCACAATATCTGCAGCAATGGCTGTGGCTACCAGGTCAAGGTATGCAAAGGCGTTGTCAACGGGAATATTTAAACGCTCACATAAAGCGCACATCAACTTAAATCCGATACCGCAACCGCATAGCTCTTTATATGGGTATGTGCAGTCTTTTTGTTTGGCATTGAGAACAGCAACGGCCTGCGGGATCTTCTCATCGGGCAGGTGGTGATCACAAATAATGAAATCGATACCAGCTGTGTTTGCATAATCGATCAGCTCAACGGATTTAATACCACAATCGAGTGCTATTACTAACGAAAAATTATTTTCTTTAGCAAAATCAATACCTGCTTTGCTAATCCCATATCCTTCTTTATACCGGTGAGGCACATAAAAAGCTACATCCGGGTGCAGTTTTTTCAAAAAACTATACATGCTGGCTACAGCTGTGGTACCATCTACGTCATAATCGCCAAAGACCAGTATTTTTTCTTTAAACTTAAAAGCGGCTAAAATTCTGTCTGCCGCTTTATGCATATCCTTCATCAGCCATGGGCTATGCAAATGAGCCAGTTGTGGACGGAAATATTTTTTCGCTTCGTCAAATGTATATATACCGCGCTGTACTAATATTTTGCAAAGAGCAGGATTGATTTTAAGCTCTTTTTGTAGGGCTGCCACCTTATTACTATCGGTTTTTATGATATTCCAGCGTTTCTCCAAGGTATATAGAATTAAGTAGTTTTGTTATTCAATTGCTGCAAGGCAGGTAACCCTGAGTGATATGCTATTCTACTCTATATTGGCATAGCCTGGCATTACTGCCTGATCTGTTATCGCTTTATTTTTAAGTAAAACAACAGAAGGCCGGTTAGCGGTATTAGTATTTACGTTCTGTAACGTAGTCTACCAGGTCTTTCAGCCCCTGACGGTACTCATTATCAGGGCATTGCATCAATACATCCAGGGCCTCTTTTTTATAGGCATACATTTTTTCAGTAGCATAGGCAATGCCTCCGCTAGTTTTTACCATGTCCAGCACCCAGGCCACTTTTTTCTTGTCATTATTATTATTTTTCACAATATTAATAATTTTTTGACGGGTAGACTTATCGGTATTATTCAGTGTATAAATTAAGGGTAACGTCATTTTCTTTTCTTTAATGTCATTACCTGTAGGCTTACCCACATCTTCGCTGGCATAATCGAACAGGTCGTCTTTAATTTGAAAGGCAATCCCTGTTTTTTCACCGAAAGCCCGCATTTTTTCTGCATGCGCTTCATTTTCTGTGGCAGACCAGGCACCGGCACTGCAGGCTGATGCCAATAAGGAAGCGGTTTTATTGCGAATGATCTCGTAATAAATATCTTCTTTCAGATTTAAATTCCTGGCTTTCTCCAGCTGTAAAAGTTCTCCCTCACTCATTTTTTTCACAGCGTCGGTTAAAATATGCAAGATGCGATAATCCTGGTTTTCAAGCGAAAGGATAAGCCCTTTCGCTAAAAGGTAATCACCTACGAGAACAGATGCTTTATTTTTCCAAAGCGCATATACTGAAAAAAAACCCCTTCTTTCCAGCGAATCGTCTACCACATCATCGTGTACAAGAGTGGCGGTGTGAAGAATCTCTACAAGCGAAGCAGCACGATAAGTAGCTTCTGTAGGAACACCAAAAAGCTTTGCGGAAAGAAAAACAAACATCGGCCGCATTTGTTTCCCCTTTCTTTTAACAATATACCTCAGAATGCTGTTTAATAGAGGCGTTTGGCTTTTAACGGCTGTCTTAAATCTTTCCTCGAAACTTTCCAATTCATTTTTTATAAGAAATACAGGTAAATTCATAACATTAATAGGGCAAATTAAGGAATTTATGGGTGTATTATTGGTTTTTTTGCATAGTATTTGCTGAATATTTGTATAGTATATTTAATTATTTTTTAGGTTAAAATTTGTTTATTTAACAAATGGCTCTAAATTTGCTGAACTTATTAAGAAAATCATTTTAAATCTTAATCCTTAGTTATGACAAGCAAAAAGTACAAATTACTTGCAGGCCTTAGTTGCCTGGTTGCGTCCACAGGGTTTGCACAGGTTAGCCCTTCGCACCCTTATACGGCACCCCATCCGGTATATGGCACATTCTCTGTTACAGACGAAAGTTATTACAATAGTAAACAATTAGCTCAGAATAAAGAGTTTGTTGTTGGAAACTATGACTATCCTGGTAAGCCAAAGGATATGTGGGAGTTAGGTATCAAAGGTGGTTCCTTCTCTATACCGGTTGCAGATGTTGATGCAAGATATTTAAACTCATTTGGTTTCGGTGCGCATATCCGCAAATCTTTGGGTCATGTGATGTCTTTAAGACTGGAATATGTATATGGTGTTGCTCAGGGATTAAACTGGAGGCCTTCTACAAGCTATACAGCTGCTGGTGCTAATACTCCATGGGCTGCTTACGGCGGTCGCCAGGTTTATTACAATTATAAAACAAAATCCCAGGACCTTTCTTTACAGACTCTGTTCAATGTAGGTAATATCCGGTTCTACAAAGGCCAGACTGGTGCAACTGTTTATGCGTTAGCTGGGGTTGGTGTTAATACTTTTAAAACTAGCGTTAATGCTTTAAATGGCAGCAGTCCTTATAACTTCCCTACACAAGGGGCAGACTATGATAACAGGAAAGATCAGATAAAAGCGATCAAAGATCTTTTGGATGATTCTTATGAAAGCGCTGCAGAAAGAGATCCGTCTAAAAAATGGACCAAAACTTTTGCCGGCTACCTGGCGCCTTCTGCTACAGTAGGTGCTGGTATCGCTTTCCGTCTTTCTTCTCGTGTGAACCTGGCTATTGAAGATCGTTTGATCTTTAACGGTTCTGATATGTTAGATGGTGTACGTTGGGATGAAAGCAAAACATTAAGTCCTGATAAAGACTGGTTTAACTATTTTACAGTAGGTTTGAACTTTAACCTAGGTAATAAATCTAAAAGAGTGGAACCTCTTTACTGGCTGAACCCACTTAACTATGCTTACGGTGAACTTCGCAGGGTTCCTGAGATCGTTCTTCCGGATGCGGATGGTGATGGTGTAACTGACCAGTTCGACCAGGAGCAAACTCCTGCAGGCTGCCCTGTGGATACACATGGTGTAAGCCGCGATACAGATGGTGACGGTGTACCTGATTGTAAGGATAAAGAGCTGATTACACCAACCTATTGCCAGCCGGTAGATGCGGATGGTGTGGGTAAATGTCCTTGTCCTGAAGGTTGTGCTCCTGCTCCTAGCGATTGTGCAGCTTCTTTAGGTGCATTGCCAAGCATTCATTTTGCGCCTAATTCTAACAAGCTTTCTCCAGATGCGGCTT